>JASHYF010000287.1 GCA_030043235.1 Solirubrobacteraceae bacterium
GACTTCTTCATCGTCGGCCATCCCAAGTGCGGCACCACGGCGCTGTACGAGATGCTCAAGCGTCATCCGCAGATCTACATGTCCGACATGAAGGAGCCGCAGTTCTTCGCCAGCGACCTGTGGCTGCCCGCCCGCGTGGAGATGCGCCCCCAGACGTATGAGCAGTACATGGCGCTGTTCGCCGCGGCACGGCCTGATCAGCTGATCGGAGACGCCTCCGCGCACCACATCTGGTCACCGACCGCCGCCGCGCGCATAGCCGAGGCCCAGCCCGCTGCACGCATCATCGCGATCCTGCGCGAGCCGGCGAGCTTCCTGCGCTCGCTGCATCTCCAGCTGCTTCAAAATCGCTCCGAGCACGAGCCGAGCCTGCGCAAGGCGATCGCGCTCGAGGCGGACAGGCGCCAGGGGCGTGCGATGACGAAGTTTGCCGCACGTCAGCCTCGGCTGCTGCTCTACACCGAGCACGTGCGTTACGTCGAGCAGCTGCGCCGCTATCACGCGGCGTTTCCGCGGGAGCAGGTGCTGGTGCTGATCTATGACGATTTTCGCGCCGACAACGAGGGGACGCTGCGCCGGGTGCAGCGCTTCCTCGGGGTGGACGACACCGCCGCGATCGAGGTGGTGCATGCCAACCCCACGGTGCAGCGCCGTGTCGGCCTCGACGAAACCGCCTTCGCGGTGGCCTACGGGCGCGGCCCGCTCGCGGGAACCGTGAAGAAGACCGTCAAGCTCCTGACCAGCCGGCGGCTGCGCCGGGGGGCCCTCGGCGTGTTCCGGCGGCGGGTCGTCTTCACCGCCCCGAGCCCGCCCGACGAGGGCTTCATGCGCGAGCTGCGCCGCCGCTTCAAGCCGGAAGTCGAAGCGCTCAGCGAGTACCTCGATCGCGATCTCGTGACCCTGTGGGGCTACGAGGACGTGCAGCGCGAGCGCCAGCGCTAGCGCGGCGGCATCCGCAGCGCCCCGTCGAGCCGGATCGTCTCGCCGTTGAGCATGCGGTTCTCCACGATGTCGCAGGCCAGCCGCGCATACTCGCCCGGCTGACCGAGGCGCTGGGGAAAGGGGACGCCCGCACCGAGCCTGTGGCGCGCCTCCTCGCCCAGCGCGGCCAGCAGCGGCGTGTCGAACAGGCCGGGCGCGATCGTATTCACGCGGATCCCGTACCGGGACAGGTCGCGAGCCGCCGGCAGCGTCATGCCCACCACGCCCGCCTTGGACGCCGCGTAGGCGACCTGGCCGACCTGGCCGTCGAACGCGGCGATCGACGCCGTCTGTACGCACACGCCGCGTTCGCCGTCAGCGAGCGGCTCGCCCGCGATCATCGCGGTGGCGGCGAGGCGCAGCAGGTTGAACGTGCCGATGAGATTGATCGAGACGATCGTCTCGAACGGCATCTGCGGGTGCGGGCCCTTCGAGCCCGCCACCTTCTGCGCCCAGCCGGTGCCCGCGCACGCGACCGCGATGCGCAGGGCGCCCGCGCCGGCCGCCGCGCGCTCCACCGCGCCCTGCACCTGGGCCTCCTCGCGCACGTCGCACACCGCGAACTCGACCCCCAGCTCCGAGGCCAGCGCCTGACCCTTCTCGGCGTTCACGTCCGCGATCGTCACGCGCGCGCCGCGGGCGTGCAGCGCGCGGGCCGTCGCCTCGCCGAGGCCGGAAGCGCCGCCCGTGACAAGCGCTGAGGAGCCCTCGATGTTCACGGCGGGCAGCCTACCGGCAGTCGCGTCAGCCCGAGCCGGCGCGCACGCGCGACAGCGACAGCGCGAACAGCCCGTCGGGATCGGTCAGCCAGCGCACCAGCTCGAGGCCGGCCGCGGCGAGGTCGCCCTCCACACGCTCGCGCGTGAACTTCGCGCTGATCTCCGTGCGCAGCTCCTCGCCCGCGTGAAAGTGCACGGGCAGGTCGAGGTCGCGCACGAGCGTCGTGTGCTCGCGGCGCGCGCGCAGGCGCATCTCGATCCACTCGTTGTGCTCGTCGAACAACGCCACGTGCTCGAAGTCGTCCGGATCGAAGTCGGCCCGCAGCTCGCGGTTGAGCACCTGCAGCACGTTGCGGTTGAACTCTGCGGTGACGCCCTGCGAGTCGTCGTACGCGGCCTCCAGCACCTCGCGGTCCTTCACCAGGTCGGTGCCCACCAGCAGGTGGTCGGACGGCCCCAGCAGGCCGGCGATCTGGCGCAGCACGCCGCGGCGGCTGCCGGGGGGAAAGTTGCCGATGGTGCCGCCCAGGAAGGCGACGATCCGCGGCCCGGCCGCCGCCGGCACGCGGTCGAGGTGGCGCTCGAAGTCGCCGATCACGCCGTGTACGCGCAGGCCCGGGTACTCGCTGGTGAGCGCCTGCGCGCACTCGCGCACCATGCTCTCGGTCACGTCCACGGGGACGTAGCGCTCGAGCGTGCCCGCCGCGTGCAGCGCGTCCAGCAGCACGCGCGTCTTGGCCGCCGTCCCCGAGCCCAGCTCCACGAGCTCGACCGCGCCGGTCAGCGCCGCAAGCGCATCCGCCTGGCGCTCGAGGATCGCGCGCTCGGCGCGCGTCGGATAGTACTCAGGCAGCTCGCAGATGCGCTCGAACAGCTCCGCGCCGCGCGCGTCGTAGAAGTGCTTCGGGGGAAGCTCCTTGAACGGCCGCGTGAGCCCGTCGAGCACGTCGTCCGCGAGCGAGCGCTCGGCCGTGCCGTCGAGGTGCGAGTCGATGCGGATCGCAGGCTCCGCGGCGAGCACGTCGTCCGCGAGCGAGCGCTCGGCCGTGCCGTCGAGGTGCGAGTCGATGCGGATCGCAGGCTCCGCGGCGTCCGGCTCGACC
>JASHYF010000288.1 GCA_030043235.1 Solirubrobacteraceae bacterium
GAGGACGCGTCCCCGGAGGGGGAGGGGGAGGGCAGCGAGCTGTGCGTGGTCGCAGCCGCCGTCGAGCCGCCCGAGGGCGAGCTGTTCGCGGAAGGCGCCCCGTGGCGTTTCGCGGTGGCCGCCGGCGGCGAGGTGCTCGCGGGCGAGTGCAGCGGGGGGGAGGAGGTGGTCGCGGCCTGCGGCGCGCGCCCGGTGATCGCGCACGACGCCAAGGCGCTGGGGCTCGTGCCCGCGAGGCTCGTGCACGACACGCTGCTCGGCGCCTACCTGCTCGAGCCCGCCCGGCGCGGCTACCCGTTCGCGGAGCTGTGCGAAGAGCGCGGCCTCTCGAGCGACCTCGAGGACCCGCTCGCCGCGCAGGCGGTGATGCTGGGCGTGCTCGCCGACTGGCAGCGCGAGCAGATAGCAGAGCGCGGCCTCGCGGGCGTGATGGAGGACATCGAGCTGCCGCTCGTGGCCGTGCTGCGCGACATGGAGCTGCTCGGCGTGCGCCTCGACCTGGAGCGCCTGTCGGAGATCACAGCGCGTGTACGCGAGGAGATCGCCGGTCTGGAAGAGGACATCTTCCTGCTCGCCGAAGAGGAGTTCCTGATCGCCTCCCCGCAGCAGCTCGGGGAGATCCTGTTCGAGAAGCTCGGCCTCTCGCGCAAGCGCCGCGGCAAGACCGGCTACTCCACCGACGCGCGCGTGCTGCAGGCGATCCGCTCCGAGCACCCGATCGTCCCCAAGATCGAGCGCTGGCGCGAGCTCTCCACGCTGATCAAGACCTACCTCGACGTGCTGCCCGAGCTCGTGGACGCGCGCTCGCGCATCCACACCACCTTCCTGCAGGCCGTCGCCACCACCGGGCGGCTGTCGAGCACCAACCCGAACATGCAGAACGTCCCCATCCGCACGCCGCTCGGGCGCGAGATCCGCGGCTGCTTCGAGGCCGAGCAGGGCAACGTGCTGATCTCCGCCGACTACTCGCAGATCGAGCTGCGCGTGCTCGCCCACGCCGCCGGCGAGCCCGCGCTGATGGAGATCTTCGCGCGCGGCGAGGACGTGCACACGGCCACCGCCTCGCACGTGTTCTCCGTGAAGCCCGAGGACATCGACCCCAGCATGCGCTCGAAGGCGAAGATGATCAACTACGGGATCGTCTACGGCCTCTCCGACTTCGGCCTCGCCGACCGCCTCAACATCGAGCGCGCGGAGGCGAAGGAGTTCATCGACGCCTACCTCGAGCGCTTCCCGCACGTCGCCGAGTTCATGAGCGCCACGATCGAGCGCGCCAAGGAGCAGGGCTACGTCACCACGCTGTGGGGCCGGCGCCGCCAGATCCCCGAGCTGCGCGCGCGCAACTACCAGGTGCGCACGCTCGGCGAGCGCCTGGCCGTCAACACCGTCGTCCAGGGCACCGCCGCGGACGTGATCAAGCTCGCGATGGTCCGCTGCCACAAGGCGCTCGCACAGTCGGGGCTCGCGACGCGCCTGCTGCTCACGATCCACGACGAGCTGCTGTTCGAAGGCCCGCCGAGCGAGACCGGCGCGGCGCGCGAGCTGATCGAGCGCGAGATGTGCGGCGTGTGGGAGTGGCAGCCGCCGCTCGCCGTGGACGTGGGCGTGGGCAAGACCTGGCTGGAGGCCAAGTGACGCTCGGGGACGGTGTCCGCGTGCGTACGGCCGCTTCGCGGCGGGTACGCCCGCGTACACGACCCCGAGCTCGGCGGGGGGATTGGGTGACGCGCGCAGGCGGGCGGCGCTCGGCCCGCGGCGGTGCTCTGGCCGGCGGCTTCCTGGTGCGGCTGTGAGCCGCGGCCTGGCCGTGGCGGTGGGGGTGGGGGCGGGGTGCCTGGTGGGGATGCAGGCGCCGATCAACTCGCGCCTCGGCAAAACCGTCGGCAGCCTGCAGGCGGCGAGTTTCTCGTTCCTGCTCGGCACCGCGCTCCTGCTGTTGATCGCCGCGTTCGTGCGGGGCGGGCTGGGCAGCCTCGGGCAGGTCCGCCAGGTTCCCTGGTGGGCGCTCGCCGGCGGGCTGCTCGGCGCCGTGTACGTGTTCGTCGCGCTCGTCGCCGTGCGCACGCTCGGCGCGAGCGGGCTCACCGCGGTGGTCATCACCGGGCAGCTCGCGATCTCCGTGGTGATCGACCGCTTCGGGCTGCTGGGGCTCGCCAAGGTGCACGTCAACGCCTCGCGCATCGTCGGGCTCGTACTGCTCGTCGCGGGGGTGGTGCTGGTCGTGCGCAAGTGAGACGGGGACCTCTGACGCTTGCGATCGACTCGGAGCTGCTCGAGCCGGACGTGCTCGAGGATCTCAACGACGGCCAGCTGGTCGGCTCGGTGCGCGTGCAGAGCCCGTTCGCCGAACGGTTGCGAGCGCCGAAGCGACGGTGGGGGCGGGGTCCGTCAGGCCGCTCTGCGCCTGCTTGCGGTAGTCTCCGCTGCGCACCGCATGCCACGGGTGCGCTCGCGGCGCGGTGCACCGCAATGGTTACCCAAGAAGATCGGGAGACATGGGATTCACGCGCGCAACGGCGTCGCCGATACAGCATGAGATGCGCACGATCGGGCTAGCAGCCGGCCTCTTGCTGGCGCTTGCGGCCTGCGGTTGTGGCGCGTCGGGCTCATCGAAGACGAGCTCGAGCGCGGGTGCTCCCGCGACGAGGTCATCCTCCACGTCAACCCCAACCCAGACACCGAGCACGAGCGCCTCCACGAGCGCCGCGTCCTCGGCCGGCGCGACGACCGCCGCCGGCACGAAGCTTGCGTTCGGCGCCCCGGCCATCGTGGACTACAAGCCCGGTGAATCGTCGAAGCCGGCGTATCGTCTGCAGCTGACCGTGCTCGGCATCAAGAAGGGCTCCCAGACCGAACTCGACGGGGTGGAACTCGAAAAGTCCGAGCAGGGGAAGACCCCCTACTACGTCACGCTGCGAATCGAGAACGTCGGCTCGGGTGACGCGGCCGCCGAAGACAGCCAGCCGGCGGCCGGCTTCGAGGCGGTCGATGACCGTGGACAGCAGGGTCAGGAACTGAACGTGATCGGCACCTTCCGGCCGTGTCCGAGCGGCACTGAGCCGACGCACTTCACGCACGGCGTCACCTATCAGACGTGCGTGATCTACATGGTCGGAGGCGACGGCTCGATCGTCGAGGAGGAGTGGACCGGAAGCGGCGGCGAAGCCTACTCGGAAAACCCGATCGTGTGGAAGGCGGGCTGAGCGAGCGGCTGAGCTGTCGAGCGGTTCTCCACGCCGCGGTCGTTGCCGCGATCCAGCGGTCGCCATTGTGCTCGCGCTGGGCCAGAGCGTGGCCGCCGGCTGCGCACTCGGCTCGTAGCTTCGCGTAGACCTGAACGAGCTGCGGCCCGGTATGGACGACCTCGGCTGTGTGGATCTTGGCCTCGAGTCTGAGCATGCGCGCCGCGCCCCAGCCCCGACGCAGGGCGCCGTAGCGAAGCTCGGCGACCGTCTGAAACGAGACGAAGGCTGGCCGGCAGGTGATGATCGGGGCGTACAGCTCGGCCAACCGCGAGCCCGGGACCAGATCGGCGCTGAAAACGTCTGTGTCGATGACGATCGGCCCGCGAGGCCGCGCCGGGTTCACGACTGGACAGCTTGAAGGAAGGCCGCCCCCTCCTCCTCGGTGAGATCCTCGATCACCATCCGCTCATGCGAGGGCAGCGGGCGCGCACGACGCATGAGCTCCTCTACGGGGAGCTCGAGATGCTGTTCCTCGGTCAAGTCCGCTCGGTGGGTCGACATGCCCTGAAGTGTAGGGAGCGACCCGGGCGTCATGGCGCCAAGGACGCCCTTGTCCCGGCTGCCTCAGGCTGCGCCGGGAGCGACCGCCGCCACTGCGCGAGCTGCTCCATCACGGCGGAGGCGGGAGTGTCTGCTGCAGTATGTCGAGCAGAGTGTTCGATCGCGCACGGAGGCGCTTTCGCGAGAGACCAGGCTACGCGTGTTGCGGCTTTCGCCAAGGGGGGCGGTCACAAGTCGCCGGTCTCGTTCGTCAATCCTTTTAGACGGAGATGACGGATGAGCGAGAGGACAGGAAGCTCTTGGAGGCGACTCGCGAAGGGGAGGCGGAGGCCTTCGGGGAGTTCTTCAGGCGCAATCGCGCGGTCGTGCTGTCGGCTCTGAGGGCGCGCACGGGCGATAGCGAACTGGCTGCCG
>JASHYF010000289.1 GCA_030043235.1 Solirubrobacteraceae bacterium
AGCGCCGCCGGGCGGGGAGCCGCTCCCGGGCGGGGAGCCGCTCCATTTCGCGTCGGCCTGCTCGGCCACGGCACCGTGGGCGGCGCTTTCGACGTGCTGCTCGGCGAACGGGCGGATGAGATCGAGCGCTTCAACGGCCGGCGGCCGGTGATCAGCGGCGTGCTCACGCGCACGCGGGGCGAGTTCCAGGAGATCCTCGACGGGTGCGACCTGCTCGTCGAGCTGATGGGCGGCGTGGAACCCGCGCGCGAGTACCTGCTGGCGGCGATCCGCGCGGGCAAGGACGTGGTGAGCGCGAACAAGCAGCTGCTCTCCCAGCACGGCGAGGAGCTGTTCGAGACCGCTCGCGCACACGACGTTCGGCTGCGCTTCGAGGCGGCCGTGGCGGGTGCAGTGCCGGTCGTGCGCGTGCTCGAGGAATCGCTGTCCGCGACGCCGATCGAGCGCATCCACGGGATCGTCAACGGCACGACCAACTACATCCTCACGGAGATGAGCGCCGGCTGCAGCTACGGGGAGGCGCTCGCGCAGGCGCAGCGCAGCGGCTACGCCGAGGCGGACCCCTCCGACGACGTGTCCGGGCGCGACGCCGCCGCCAAGATGGCGATCCTCGCGCGGCTCGCGTTCGGCGCGCCGGTGCACCTGGACGACGTGCGCTACGAGGGCATCGAGCACCTGCACCGCGACGACATCGAGTTCGCGCGCGAGCTCGGGCTGGGGCTCAAGCTGATCGGCACGGCCGAGCGCCTCGGCGCAGGCGTGTCCGTGCGCGTGCACCCGGCGTTCCTGTACGGCGGGCACCCGCTCGCCTCGGTCGTCGGCCCGTTCAACGCGGTGACCGTCGAAGCGGAGGCGATCACCGAGATCACCCTGTCCGGGCCGGGCGCCGGCGGTCGCCACAGCGCGAGCGCGGTGCTCGGCGACGTGGTCAGCGTGATGACCGGCGGTGCGCGCCCGCCCGCGCCGCCGCTCCCGCTGGCGCTGATCGAGGACGTGCACAGCGCCTTCTACCTGCACCTCGACGTCGCCGACAACCCCGGCGTGCTGGCCGCCGTCACGAAGGTGCTGGGCGAGCAGCAGGTGTCGATCAAGTCCGTGGTGCAGCGCGGGCTGGGAGAGAATGCGCGGCTGGTGATGGTCACCCACCCGGTGCTCGAGTCGAGCATGCGCGCCGCCGTCGAGCGGCTCGCCGAGTTCGGCTTCGTGCGCTCGACCCCCCGGACCATTCGCGTGATCGAAGAGGAGTTCGTATGAGCGCGCACGCCCCAGGACCGAGCGTGGGGGGAGGAGTCCGATGAGCGAGACCAGCGCGCGGAACCTGCCTGTCGTGGAAGGCGCGGCGTTCACGGGCACGCACGTGCCGCTGATCGAGCGCTACCGGGAGCGCCTGCCGTTCGCGCCGGGCGACCCGCTGGTCAGCCTGCAGGAGGGCTCCACGCCGCTGCTGCGCGCGCCGCTCATCTCGGAGATGGTGGGGGCGAGGGTGCGGTTGAAGCTCGAGGGCGCCAACCCGACGGGCTCGTTCAAGGACAGGGGCATGACGTGCGCGGTGTCCGCCGCCGTGCGCGACGGCGCGAGAGCGGTGATCTGCGCCTCGACCGGCAACACCGCCGCGAGCGCCGCCGCGTACGCCGCGCGCGCTGGGATCACGTGCGCGGTGATCGTGCCGGAGGGCAAGATCGCGCAGGGCAAGCTCGCGCAGACGCTCATCCACGGGGCGCGCGTGATCGCCCTGCAGGGCAACTTCGACCAGGCGCTCACGCTCGTGCGCGAGCTCACCGACACGCACCCGATCGTGCTCGTCAACTCGGTCAACGAGTTCCGCATCGAAGGGCAGAAGACCGCCGCGTTCGAGATCCAGGAGGCGCTGGAAGGCGAGCTGGACGCGCTGTGCATACCGGTGGGCAACGCCGGCAACATCACCTCCTACTGGCGCGGCTTCACCGAGGTGGGCATGGCGCCGAGGATGTTCGGCTTCCAGGCGGAGGGCGCGATGCCGCTGGTGCTCGGCCACCCGGTCGAGCACCCGGAAACGGTCGCCAGCGCGATCCGCATCGGCAACCCCGTGCGCTGGGAGGACGCGATGGCCGCCGCGCGCGACTCGCGCGGCTCGATCCGCATGGTCACCGACTCGGAGATCCTGGCGGCCTTCCGCCTGCTGGCCTCGAAAGAAGGGATGTTCTGCGAGCCCGCCTCCGCGGCGTCCGTCGCGGGCCTGTTGAAGTACGGCGCGGAAGGCGCCGAGCAGGTCGTGTGCGTGCTCACCGGCCGCGGCCTCAAGGACCCGGAGACGGCGATAGCCCACAACGACGGCAGGGTCATCCCCTGCCCGGTTGAGCTGGAGGCGATCGAGGAGGCGGTGCTCGGAGACGGGTCGTGAGCTCCGCGGACCCCGAGCGCGCGGAGGACGCGCGTTCGGCGAGCGCCGCACAGGGCCGCCGGGCGGGCGGCTCCGGCTACGCCCGCCGGCGCCGCGTGCGCGTGCCCGCCTCCTCCGCCAACCTCGGCCCCGGCTTCGACTGCATGGCCGCGGCGCTCTCGCTGGCGCTGGAGGTGGAGGTGGAGCAGACGGGCAGCTTCGCGCTGAACACCGAGCTGCCGGTGCCGCGCGGGCGCGAGAACCTTTGCGTGCGGGCGTTCGAGCGCCTGCATCCAGCGGATGAGTTCACGTTCACGCTGCGCTCGCAGATACCGCTCGCCGGCGGCCTCGGCTCGAGCGCGGCCGCGATCGTCGCCGGGCTGATGGCCGCCGACCACCTGTTCGAGCTGGACGCCGACCTGCTGGCGCTCGCAAGCGAGATGGAGGGGCATCCCGACAACGTGGCGGCGGCGCTGTACGGCGGCTTCGTGGTGTGCGCCGACGGCAAGGCCGTGCGCTTCGAGGCGCCGGCGGGCCTGGAGGCGCTCGCCGTGGTGCCCGAGCGTTCGGTGCGCACGCACGCCGCGCGCGCGGCGCTGGGCGCCGAGGTGCCGATGCAGGACGCCGTGTTCAACGTCGCGCACGCCGCCATGCTCACGCTCGGCCTCGCCCGCGGGGACTGGGATCTCCTGGCCCGTGGGCTACACGACCGCCTGCACCAGCGCCAGCGCGCGAGCCTGTTCCCGCGCTCGTTCGAGCTCCTCACGCGCGCGCGCGAGCTGGGGGCGCTGGGAGCGACGATCTCCGGCGCCGGCCCAACCGTGCTCGTGTGGTGCTTCTACGAGCAGACGGGCGCCGTCGCCGAGGCGCTGTCCGCCGAGCTCCGGGGGTGGGCGAGCCTCCTGCGCGTGCCCTTCGAGACGCAGGGCGCCTACGTGGACGCGCTCTGAGCGAGGCGCGCCAGCCGCTCGCCGGCGTCGTCCAGGCCCTGCAGTCGCTCGAGCATCTCGGCGGCCAGCGCCAGGTAGTCGGCGCCGAGGTCGGGGCGGTGGTCGAGGATCGAGCGCGCCCGCTCTGCCGATTCGGCGTACGCGATCGAGCTGCGAATCACCGACTCGAACACCCGCTCGCCGAAGCGCTCCTTCAGCGAGGCGAGCGCCTCGCGCGAGTGCACGGTGCGCATGTCCGCGAGGTTCAACAGCACGCCGAGCAGCGACAGCGGCGGGTTGAGGCTGTCGCGCGCCAGCTCCACCACCTCCATCGCCTGCTCCACCCCCTGCAGGGCGAAGTACTGCGCCTCGGCGGTGATCAGCGCGTGGTCGGCCGCCACCAGCGCGTTGACCGTCAACAGGCCCAGCGAGGGCGGGCAGTCGATCAGGATCACCTCGTACTCCTCGTCGATCTCCGCGAGCGCCCGCCTGAGCGTCAGCTCGCGGCCCATCCTCCCGCCCAACGCGAGCTCCGCCTCCGCGAGGCTGAGGTTGGAGGGGATGAGGTCCTCGTAGATCGCCTCCCCCGCCGCCGCGCGGCCGGAGAGCACGTCCGCGATCGTCGGCTCGACGTCCGTGGGCAGGTCGAAGTAGTCCGACAGGTTGCCCTGCGGGTCGAGATCGATCGCCAGCGTGCGCACGCCGCTGCGGCGCAGCACGTCCGTGAGGGTGCGCACGGCCGTCGTCTTGCCCGTGCCGCCCTTCTGCGAGAGCACAGCGATCTTGTGAGCCATCGTCCCAGGCGATACTACGACGCGCCAGTCGAGCCGGGCGCCTGCCCGGTGGCGGGGTCAGCCGATCGTGTGCAGCGTGGCCCCGGCTTGCGCGGAGGACACGTGCGCGCGCACGCTCACGAACGACAGGCGATAGCGCCCCACTACGATCTCATCGCCGTCCTGAAGCGTCTTGCCGTCCACGCGCGCGCCGTTCACGAACACGCCGTTGAGGCTGCGGTCGTCCAGCAGGCGCACGCCGTCGGGGTGGCGCACGATCAGCGCGTGACGGCGCGACACCGTGGGGTCGTCGAAGCGCACGTCCGCCGCGAGGCTGCGCCCGATGCGCGTCCACTCGCGCGTCAGCGCCACGGTGTGCAGCTCGTCGCCCTCTTCGTAGCAGAGGTACTCGCCGGGTTGCTCGAGCCGCTCCCTGGCCGCCGCCAGGCGTGCCCCGTGCTCTTGCGAGACCGGCTCCAGCAGCGTGCCTTCCTCATCGTGCGCGCCGGCCTGCGCGCTGCCCGCCGGGATCCGCTCGGTGCTGAACAGCGAGGCGCGCGCGAACTCCCGCCCTCCGCACACCGGGCAGTCCGACAACAGGTCCGAGCCGCTGAGCGTGAGTACGTAGCCGCAGTGAACGCAACGGAACGATCCGGCCCCCACGAAGGTGCCCGACGTTAGTGAGTCCATGCTCTGCTCCTCCCTCTGAGTTGCTGCCGGATGTGGCTGCCGAGGGCCAGCCGGGCCCCTCGGATCGGGGGAAACTAGTGGCGATCATAACAAGATTGTCAAGCTTCATTTGAGTTCTGAATACTGATATCGCCGGAGACTTCGGCGAAGTCATCCCCGACCGGCTCCCCGTATGGCGTGGTCGTATCGAGCTACCCGCGAGGGCACGCGTGCAAACGATCGTCCCGCGGGAGGAGCCCCGCCGGGCGCGGCGAACCCCCACGCCATCGTGCCCACAACATCGCGTCACGCGGAGCGGCTGGAGCGGGTGCTGTTGCGCCGCGGCGTCGGCGCGCTCGAGGCCGACCGCGACCGCTGCAGCGACTGCGGACGCACCCCGCTGACAGGCGAGCTCGTGCATCTGTACGCGGGGCGCCAACACCAGATCGTGTGCGAGCTCTGCCGCCGGCGCCACCGCGACGCGCCCGTCGCGAGCGAGCTCGTTCGCCACTGCGAGCACGGCCACGCGGTGCGCCTCACGCGGGCGGCCTGACCGCGTGCCGCGGGCGGCCTGACCGCGTGCCGCGGGCGGCCTGACCG
>JASHYF010000290.1 GCA_030043235.1 Solirubrobacteraceae bacterium
CGATGGTCGACCAGCTCTCCTCGTTCGCCGACGAGGTCACGCGCGTGGCGCGCGAGGTCGGCACCGAGGGCAAGCTCGGCGGCCAGGCCGAGGTCGAGGACGTCTCCGGCACCTGGCGGCGGCTGACTGAGAACGTCAATCAGCTCGCCGGCAACCTCACCACGCAGGTGCGCGCGATCGCCGAGGTCTCCACGGCCGTCACGCAGGGCGATCTCACGCGCTCGATCTCCGTCGAGGCCCAGGGCGAGGTCGCGGAGCTGAAGGACAACATCAACCAGATGATCGCCAACCTGCGCGACACCACCAAGCGCAACGAGGAGCAGGACTGGCTGAAGACCAACCTGGCGGTGATCTCGGGGCTGATGCAGGGTCAGCGCGAGCTGAGGATGGTCACGCAGCTGATCATGTCTGAGCTCACGCCGACGGTCTCGGCGCAGCACGGCGCGTTCTTCCTGGCGGAGGCGCCGGACGGCGATGAGTCCAAGACACGTTTGCGCCTGATCGCGAGCTATGGCTATCAGCAGCGCAAGAACGTCTCCAACACGTTCGAGCTCGGTGAGGGTCTCGTCGGCCAGGCGGCTGTGGAGCACAAGAGCATCCTCATCACCGCGGCCCCGCCGGACTACATTCGCATCACCTCCGGCCTCGGCGAAGCGGCGCCGGTGAACATCATCGTGATGCCGGTCCTCTTCGAGGAGCAGGTGCTGGGCGTGATCGAGCTCGCCTCGCTGAAACCGTACAGCGAGATCCACCGCACCTTCCTGGAACAGCTGATGGAGACGCTCGGCGTGGTGCTCAACACGATCATGGCCAACATGCGCACGGAGGAGCTCCTGCAGCAGTCCCAGTCGCTGACCCAGGAGCTGCAGACGCAGTCCGAGGAGCTCCAGCAGAAGGCGGCACTGCTCGAGGAGCGCAACGTTGACATCGAGACCAAGAACCGCGAGATCGAGCTCGCCCGCCTCGGCGTGGAGGAGAAGGCCGCCCAGCTGGCCCTCTCCTCCAAGTACAAGTCCGAGTTCCTCGCCAACATGTCCCACGAGCTGCGCACGCCGCTCAACAGCCTCTTGATTCTCTCCAAGCTGCTGCTCGAGAACGAGCGCGGCAACCTCTCGGAGAAGCAGCTCGAGTTCGCGCGCACGATCCACACGGCCGGCACCGACCTGCTGCAGCTGATCTCCGACATCCTCGACCTGTCGAAGATCGAGGCCGGCAAGATGGAGATCCTGCCCGACCTCGTCGACCTCGCCGACGTGCAAGCGTACGTCACACGCACGTTCGACCCGATCGCCTCCGACAAGGGCTTGCGCTTCGAGATCGACGCCGACCCCGCGTTGCCCGCAACGATCCTCACCGACGAGCAGCGCCTCGAGCAGATCCTCCGCAACCTGCTCTCCAACGCGTTCAAGTTCACCGACGCCGGCGGGGTCACGCTCTCGATCCGCCCGCTGCCCGGCGAGCGCGTGTCCTTCGCCGTCTCAGACACCGGCGTAGGCATCCCGCCGGACAAGCTGCAGGTCATCTTCGAGGCCTTTCAGCAAGCGGACGGCACGACCAGCCGCAAGTACGGCGGCACCGGCCTGGGACTGTCGATCAGCCGCGAGCTGGCGCGCGCCCTCGGTGGCGAGATCCAGGTCGCGAGCACCGTTGGGGAAGGGGCGACCTTTGCGCTGGTGCTGCCGACGAGATACTCGCGTCCGCTGCCGCCCTCGCTGGACGCGCCCGCGGACGATGGCCTGCCCGTCTCTACCGTGCTCCCCGAGCGCGCGCCCCAGCGCGGAGGCGTGCCTGGCCTGCCCGGCGTGGGCGGCTCGACGACGACGGTCGAGGCGGGCGAGCACGTGAAGCTCGGTCAGCCGGCGCCCGTGAGCGCTGTGACGAGCGGCGGCGTGCTCACGCACCCGCAGAGCATCGCGACAGCAGACGGCGCCGGGCGCTCGGCCAAGCGTCTGCTGGTGGTGGAGCGCGGCAGCGCCGCGGTGGAGGCGATCTCGGGATTCGCGGGACGCGGCGACGGGGTGCTCTCCACGAGCGTGTCTTCGACGAGCGAGGCCGCGGCGGCGCTCGCCGAGCACGCCTTCGACTGCATCGTCCTCGGCCCTGGCATCCCAAAGACGGCCACCTTCGCGCTGCTCGAGGGGCTGGGCGCGGAGCAGAACCTTCACGCGACGCCGTTCGTCCTGTGTCCCGATCGCGCCTTGACGAGCCGCGAGCAAGCGCGCGTGCGACGACTGGCGGGCGCGATCGATGCGACGGTCGTCGATTCGCTCGAGCAGCTCACCGCGGAGACCGCGATGGCGCTTCACCGCCAGCCTGTGCGCCCCAACGGCGCCTGGAGTGCGGAGTCCGATCGGCCGGAGCTCGACAGGCGTTCCTCGGCGGCGCTTAAGGGTCGCAAGGCGCTGCTCGTCGATGACGACGTGCGCAACCTGTTCGCGCTCGCCAGCCTGCTCGAGGATCGTGGTATGGAGGTGCTCTTCGGGGAGACCGGCAGGGAGGCGCTCGCCACGCTCAAGCGCAATCGCGACGTGGACATCGTGCTGATGGACATCATGATGCCCGACATGGACGGCAACGAGACGATCGCCGCGATCCGCCAGATGCCGGCGCTGCGAGAGCTGCCGATCATCGCGGTCACCGCCAAGGCGATGGAGGGCGACCGCGAGCGCAGCCTCTCCGCGGGGGCGTCGGACTACATCACCAAGCCGGTCGAACCGCAGCGGCTGCTGGCGCTGATCGGGACGTGGCTCGGACCCTGACACGCGGGCACACGGCCTTGCGGGCGGCAGAGCAGCCGCTCGCGATCCCAAGCGCGCCCGCGAACGGTGAGCTTCCACTGCGCGAGCCGGCCTCCACGAGCATCCTGCTGGTCGACGACAACGAGGACGGGCTGCGCGCACTGCAAGCGGTGCTGGAGCCGCTGGGACAGCGTCTCGTCACGGCGCGCTCCGGCGAGGACGCGCTGCGGCGGCTGCTGCACGAGGAGTACGCGGTGATTCTCCTCGACGTGCGCATGCCGGGACTCGACGGCTTGGAGACGGCGCGCTACATCAACGCACGTGCGCGCACGCGCCACATCCCGATCGTCTTCCTCACCGGCCATGCGCAGGACGTCGAGCAGATCTTCAGCGCTTACGCGGCCGGCGCTGTGGACTACGTGGTCAAGCCGGTCGACCCGGACGTGCTGCGCAGCAAGGTAGCCGTGTTCGTGGAACTGCAGCGCGAGCGCGGCGAGCGCGTGCGCCAGGCGCGTGCGCGTGCTGAGGCTGAGGCGATCGCGAGCACGCTGCAGCAACACCTGCTGCCCGACCGGCTGCCCGAGCTGTCGACGCTGGCGATGGCCGCGCGCTACCGCCCCGGCGAGCGCCTCGCGCAGGTGGGCGGCGACTGGTACGACGCGATCGTGCTCTCGCCCGAGCACGTAGGCCTGGTGATCGGCGACGTGGTTGGCCACGGTGTGCGCGCCGCCACGCTCATGGGCGAGTTGCGCGCTGCGCTGCGCGCGTATGCGGTCGAGGAGCCGTGCTCACCGGGGACGGTGCTCACGCGACTCAATTCGCTCGTCGTGCGCACCCACGGCGCGGGCATGGTCGCCACGCTGCTGTACATGGTCATCGATCTCGACGGCGGCCTCACCCGCTATGCCAGCGCGGGTCACCCACCGGCCCTCGTGCGCAGCGTGGACGGCGTCACGCGCTTCCTCGACCACCCCGCGCTGCCGCCGCTGGGCGTCGCCGAGCACACGGTGTTCGAGAGCTGGGAGGTCGAGCTCGGCCCCCGCGCCACCGTGCTGCTCTACACCGACGGACTCGTCGAGCGCCGCGGCGAGCCGATCGACCTCGGGCTCACGAGGCTGCGCTCGGCGCTCGCCGAGGGGCCGTCGGACCTCGAGGAGATGTGCACGCACCTTCTCGCCGGCGCGTCCGCCGCGACGGGCCTCCAGGACGACGCGGCGCTGCTGGCCGTGCGGCTGCTGGACGAGGAATCGCCGCAGCTCGAGCTCGAGCTTCCCGCCGAGCCCGAGTCCGTGTCCGTGGCCCGGCATCGGCTCGAGCGCTGGCTGTTCGAGACGGGCGACGGCCACGATGACGCGCTCGCCGTCAAGCTGGCCGTCAGCGAGGCGTGCGCCAACGCCGTCGAGCATGCCTACGGCCCGGAGTCTGGGCGCACCTTTCGGCTGCTCGCCGATCGCGCCTGCGGCGCGATCGTGATCGAGGTCTCGGACTGCGGGCGCTGGCGCGCGCAGCGCGGCTCCGAGCGGGGCATGGGCCTGCGCATCATCGAGCAGCTCGTGGACACGATGGAGGTCGAACGAACGGCCGCCGGCACCACCGTACGCGTGCGCAAGGAGCCGGGAGGCGATGAGCAGCGCTGAGCGCCCGCAGAACGCCCAGCGGGCCGCGCCCCTCGCCGAGATCGAGCGCTCCGAGCACGAGGGGGTGCTGCTCGTGGCGGTCGCCGGCGAGCTCGACATCTCCAACGTCGGCGCGCTCGAGGCCGCCGCGTTCGACCTGCCCAACGAGGGCCTGGGCGTGGTGCTCGATCTCACTCGCGCGACGTACATCGACAGCGCCACGCTCGGCCTGCTGTTCAAGCTGCAGCGCGGCCTGCAGCGGCGCGGCCAGATGCTGCGCGTGGTCTGCCAGCCCGGCTCCGCGGCGCAGCGCGTGCTCGAGCTCACCGGGTTCGACAGCGAGCTGAGCAGCGAGAGCGACCCCGACCGGGCGATCGCGGCGATCCGCCGCGAGGTGCCGGTGAGCGACTGACGGGCTCGAAGCTGTTTGATCGAAGCCTCTGACGCCCATCTGGCCGGCCGTGCCGCGGGCCCCAGCTACCCTTCGCAGGCGATGAAGTCCTACCACCTCACCACGTTCGGCTGCCAGATGAACGAGCACGACTCCGAGCGCATGAAGGGCATGCTCGAGTCGCTCGGCTACGC
>JASHYF010000291.1 GCA_030043235.1 Solirubrobacteraceae bacterium
ATCGCCCGCGCCGATCGCCGGACTGCCCGCTTCCAGCGCGTGCGTCGGCGTCGAGCCACCGTTGTTGCGCAGGGCAACCGCCAGCAGCGGATTCACGTTGCCGAGCGAACCCACCCCGCAGCTGCCATCCGAGTCGAGACTGTGATCGCTCGTCGTGGCGGGCCTCTCACAGTCGAACGGGCTGTTGTCCGCGACGATCGTGTTCGTCAGGTTCAGCACACCGCCGGAGTCAGCGATGCCTCCGTTAGTGTTGAACGCGACCGTGGAGTTGAACAGGCTCGCGGCGCCATCGTCGATCAGTCCGAAGTCCGAGCCATCGCTCAGCGTTGAGTTGCGCACCGTGGCCGAGCCTCCCGGCTCCACCTCCACGCCCGGCCCATCGTTGCCCTCGACGGTCGAGCTCTCGAGGTCCACGGCGCCGAAGTCGTCGATCGCGGCCGCAAAGGCTCCCCCGCCCCCCGTCGTCAGCTGCACGTTCCACAGCGTCAGCTTCGCGTGGGCTTCCACGAGCAGCAGATCCGAGGGAAACGGTTCGACCGCGCCACCGTCGATCCTGGCTCCCTGTCCGGACGACGGCCCGACGATCGTGATGTCGCCGCTGATGCGCAGCGTGAGCGCTCGCAGGAACACTCCGCCGGTCAAGGCGATCGTGCTCGGCGCCGAGCTGGCATCCGCGCGCGCAACCGCCGCTTCGAGGGTCGCTCCGTCGTCGGCTTCGTAGGACGCCGCCCGCGCGGGGATCGCGCGGGCGGCTGCCACCAATATCGCGAGGGCGAGAAACCCCGCCATCCGCCACCTCATCAGAAGTTCGACTCGAAGCCTTCCGTCAGGAGGGGCAGCCAGGCATTTGGCAGCGGGGCGTAGTTGTGAGCGGTGAGCTTGTCCTGCGCGGTCGATGACAGAACGTAGGTGAAGTACGAATACAGGGTCCTGCGCTGGTTGTTCGTGAGCCGTGTAATCGCGTTTTCGGTTCCGCTCGTGTCGTCCAGCCCCGTGTACACCAAGTCGAACGCCAGCGCACAGATCGGGTACCTGTTGCCCAGGTCCACTGCGTTCTCGTGGTTGGGGAACTCGTCCGTCGCTTCGTTGTTGTTCGCCCAGTTGTCGTCTTCGGCGTTGAGGCCCACGGCGCCGTTCTTGCCGCCGCTCGGAAGGGTCAGCGTGCTGAAGTTGCAGTTGGCCGCCGAGCCGCTTTGCGGAGACTGGTAGCCCGTGTTCACAGCGTTCTCGACGCTGGCCGTGATCAGGCCTTTGCCTTCCACCGCGTCAGCGAGATCGGCGTAGCCGACGCCGTTTTCGGTTTCTTCGACCGTTTTGACCTCCTCCGGGCCACCGCTCGAGGCGGTCTTCTTGATTTTGCTGCACGTGCCTTCAGAGCCGGGTTTTTGCAGGCCAGGCCATTCGGTGTTGGTTTTGAGATAGGCGGACCATTCTTTGCCGACGGCGCATTCGCCTACGACGTCTCCCCGGCCGCCGTCGGTTGGTTCTGCGGCGATCAGGTACTTCTTGAGGAATTCCGACTGCGCCGCGCTGTCCTCGCGGACCACGCGGTAGATTTCCCCTTCGCAGTTTGCCAGCGACGCGTTGTTTGCCACGAGTTCTGCGTCATTCCATTTCAGAGCGTCGCCGCCGTAGATCCTCGACACCTCTTTCGCGGTGAGGTCGAGCGAAGTCGGCGGTTTGCCGCTGCAGGCCGCGCTCGGTAGGTTCACGATCAACGCGAGAGACTCGCCCGCGATCGGGAACGACATGATGTTCGCCTGCGTGTCCGCCTGGCCGGGTTCTTTGTCTGGATACGGTCCCGGCGTCGGATCGAACGGCGGCGTGAAGGTCAGCGCGCACGAGCCGCCACCGGTCGTCGAGGTGGCGGGTGCTCCGTCGAGTTCTTCGAGGTTCTTCTCGGTGTACGGAGTCGCGTCGCCGGCGTATGCATCGGTGCGGCACGCCGCCGCCTGCAATCCGAATTTCGCACCCGTGGCGGATGCCGCTTCTGCAGCAGGATAGTTGTAGGCGACCATCGTGTTGCCCGCGGGGCCCGACAAGGTTTCAGGCGTGCTGCCACACACGTCTTCCTCGTAGAGCTGCGCGAAGAGCGCTTCGGCGTGGGCGTTGAAGCTCGAGCCACGACCCGTGATCTTTCCGTTGGATGCCTGGCTGCCGCCGCCGTTCTGGCAGGCAAGCCCCGCTGCCGGGGGGATCGCGTAGCTCGCGTCCGCAAGCACCAGATTTGCGAGCGCGGAACAACCGAGCACGCTCAGCCCGACAAGCAGGGCACGCGTGCCGAAGCCAAAGCGCTTGCGAAGTGACATGTCCATGTTCGTTTCTCCCACCTTGCTCGAGTCGAGATGACTGAAATCGGGGCCGATTTGCTCCGAACTGGTCGCTCACAAGGCCCGACCCCGGTGCCGACCCCAGTGACCAGCGCCGGTAGATTATTGGCGGCCGATCGGCGCTCATTGTCGCCTTTTCGTGATTTGTTCTTTCCTTCCAGTGAACAATCGTGCCCGGCGCCCGCCGCCCCGGCGCCGGGCACGACCTTTCGTTTTGGTGAACAGCTTAAGTTCCTGTGAACACCCGGATCTCGCGACGACCGGCCCAACCTAAACTCCACGTCATGTACCGTCTGCTGGGGCTGCTGTCGTGCTGCGTGGTCTCGAGCGCGCTCGCCGTGGTCGCGACGAGTGGCGCCGACGCCCGATCGTCCGTCCGCTGCGCGGGCGCGACGACGGCCACCACGACGGCGGGTGGAACCTCCGGGACGGCGACCATCGAACCGGGCTCGCCGCCATCCGGGGGGGGCTCCTGCTGGGAAGACGTCCAGCCGTATCCCTTCGGCAGCGGCGGCGGGCCGGTCGAAAGCTCCTCCGTGCCGAACTGCGGCGAGGTCACCGGCGAAGTCACCTGCCCCCTCACCGTGACGTCGGTCGCCTTCAGGGCCTGGAACCGCGGTCTCGCGGCCACGACGGACCCGGCCAACCCGGCGGCGACGGTCTACGGCGTCTGGATCTTCAACGGCAATCGCTGGTATCCGGCCCCGACGTTCCCCGGTAGCAAGAAGTGTCCCGGAAACACGATCGTATGGGCGGGCAAGCTCGACTACTGGCTCGTGGGGCCCGGCCCCGGAGAAGGCAACGGGGGAAAATGGGCTGACCTTTGCCGCTTCGAAGGCGAGGTCGACCTCGAATGGGAGCAGTTCGCGCTCCCCAAGGCCACCCAAGAGCACGTAGACGGAAGGGCGGGCGGGATCACCTCGGCCGCCTGCTACGCCTGGAACGACTGCTGGTTCTTCGGGACCTACGGCACGGTCGTGCACTGGAACGGCAAGACGCTGACCAACGCCTCCCCCGCTCCGTCGCAGAGCCTGCTGCAGGGCGAATACACCGCCGCCTCCGCGAGCGAAGGCCCGGCGGGCGAACGCCTCGGGATCGCGGTGGGCGCAACCAGCGAAGCGTACGACGACGCGCCGTTGGCGACACAGGCAGGCGAGCCGCCGGCGCAGCTGTTCGCCTCCAGCGGACAGGCCTTCTCGCCGCTCCCGTTCACTCCGTTCACGAGCCCGCAGGCGGACGATCCCTACAGGACCGACCTCGTCGCCGCCGGCCTCGACGCTACGGGCCAGGGCTGGGTTGCCGGGAGCCCCGCGGGCCTTCGCCTGGGAGACGGGCCATCCTCAGAAAAGGGAGAGCTCCCGCAGCCGGCCACACGGCCGTTCTCGCCGCCGTACTCGCCGCAGCCCTCGCCGCTCCTGCCGGTGTCCACGTCCGGCGCGGCGGCCGCGTGCGCCGGGCCGCCGAGCACCCGCTTCGCATACACACCGAGCGGCGAAAAGATCTCCACGGCGGGCGCCTTCCTGTGGTCGTCGATCGCTGTGATCCCCGGCGCCGGCGAAGCGCTGGCTGGGGGCAAGTCCTGGGAAGCGCCCGCTCGCCACGAAGAACCCGTCGGCCAGCCGGTGATCGCCCAGGCGAACTGCGAAGGGACGACGACGTTGACGCGCTTCTCTGAAGGTTCCTCGGCGCCGGCCGACCGCGCGGGCGGTGTGACCGCGATCGCCGCCAACGCCGCCAACGACGCCTGGGCGGCGACGAGCGCCGGCACGACCGGGGGCCCTGAAACCGCGAGTGACGAGTTCCCGCACCTGTACCGCCTGACCAACGGGGAACCGCCGGAAGCGCCCGAAGGCAACGAAGAAGAACCGGAACGACTGCGAGAAGAAGAAGAAGGACGCGAAGAAGAACCGCCGCCCCAAGCGGCGGAAGCCCCTCCACCGGCGCCACCCGTGGAAGCGCCGCCGCCCGTGACCCAGACACGCACGGTCACGCTCCCGCCCGCCATCTACGACGTCAAAGCAAAGCTCCACACGGCCGAGCGCAACGGGCACGAGCAGCTAAGCCTCTACATCACGTTCAAGGTACGCAGGCCGGTCACGATCGGGGCGCGGGCGCTCCTGCACGGCCACGTCGTCAGCCAGGCTGCCCCGCGGCACTTCGCGGGGCACACCGGCCTGCTCGTTCTGAACCTCGATCGCAAGCACTGGCCGACCAAGGTGAGCTTCTTCGCATGAGCAGGGCGCGCTCGATCAGAAGGCTCGCGCTGGCGCTGCTCGTGCTCTCGCTCGCCGGCGCGGCGATGTCCCTGCAGCGGGCCAGCGGCGAATCCAAACCGGAAGTCGTCCTCGAAACTCCAGACATCGGCAGCGTGCTTACCCAAAACACCGAAGACCCGGAACTCGTGGCCAAGACGGGGGGACTGTCGTCGATCGCCTCGTACGAGTTCCAGTACAGGCCAGCCGAAGCCCCGGAATCCGAAGCATGGACGACGATCGAAACCACGACGAGCTCGAGCACGATCTTCGAAGTCAACAACCCGGGTAAACCAGTGCCCGACGGCCTCTATGACCTGCGGGTGATCGTGACGACCGCCGAAGGGAGCAAATATGAATCCGAGCTGACCGATCGCCTGATCGCAAACAGCTCGCCCGTGGTGGAACTCACCACCAAGCCCAGCACGGACGCCAGAGGCACGATCGTCCTCACCGCCGCGATTCCAACCAGCGCCGACGTCGCCTCGGTCAGCTTCCAGTGGGCCCACTCCGACAGCCCCCCCGGCAGCGCGAGGTGGACGACGATCGGCGAACCCCTGCCCGGCAGCAGCGATGCCGTGAGCAAGAGCTTCAACACGAAGAGCCTTCCGGATGAAGGCGATGGCGAATACGACTTCCGCGTCGTGCCCGCCAATCCCGGCGAATTCGTATCGATCCCCGTACGCAAGCTGCTCGTCGACAACGCGCCGCCCGCCGTCGAACTGACCAGCCCCGCGCCCGCAACGCATCTCGGCAAGCAGGTCACCCTCTCGGCCAAGGCCACGGACGCCCTCTCCGGCATCGCTTCGGTTCGCTTCCAAGCGCGCTCGGTGGCCAGCGCCGGCGCGTGGATCAACGTGGGCGGCAAGGTGACGATCCCAGAATCGCTGGGGTCCAGCGTCTACACGCATACCCTCGATACCGAATCCCTGCAGAACGGACCCTACGACTTCCGCGCGATCGCAGAAGATGGGGCGGGCAACGAAACGACCTCTTCGATCGTGTCCGGCGTCGACGTCGAAAACCCGTCGTCGAGCCCGGCGGTTTCGGCATCGATCGACGGCGTCGCGGCGCCGGCGCGGGACATCAGCTTCCTCGGGGCCGTCACGAGCAGCCCCGAACACGAAGCCTGGGCATACGGATTCACGAGCGCGCCGCCCGCGGAGGTGGACGGGCGCGAGCTGCCCTACGAAGCGCCGGGCGAACAGCTCGTGCTGCTGCGCTACACCGACGGGAACGGCTGGCAGATAGCGGAAGTGCCGCGCGGACCTGACGGCGAACCGTTCAAGCTGCTCAAAGCCGATGAAGTCTCGAGCGAGACCGGCGGAGCGCATGAGACCGACCAGGTGCATGTCGCGGGCGCGATGACGCCCTCCGGGGAAGCGTGGCTGTCGGTGGCCGAGGCTTCGACGAACAAGGGGCAGCCGCCGGTGGTGGGCATGTTCCACCGCGCCCCCGGGGAAGACCAGTTCAGGCTCGATACCGAAGCCACCGAGACGCTGGGTCCACTGCTCGGATCCGAAACGGAGGATCCCGGCCACCAGGACGTCGTCCTGCGGCTCGGCGAAAGCGCCGACGGCCACGTGTACGGCATGCTCGCCGCATCCGCTCAGTACGCGGCGCTGCGCGAACTCAAATATGGGCTCTTGCAGGCCGGCAAGTGGACGATCGAAACCGTCAAGGCCGCGACCCAGCCGCCGAAGCCGTTCAGCGCCGCGGACTCCGTCAGGCTGGAGGCCGACGACGTGGAGGGCCCGGACGAAGCCTGGGGCGCGTTCGAAGTCGACGAGGAACGTACGCCCGGGTTGGGACTGATCCTCGGTCACCTCCAAGGCGGCGAATGGACGTTCTCGCCGACCGGCCTGGATGCGCTCGACCTCACCGGAGCGGTCGCCGCGGAGAGCGACGGGGAAGGCGAAGTGCGGCCCGGAGCGCTGAAGGCCGACGGCAAGGGTGTCTGGGTCGAAGCGCAGGTGAGGCTCCCCGGCAGGGAAAGCGGCCGCGTGGTGGCGCGCTACGAAGCCGAAGGCGCGGGCGGCCACGTCACCAACTCGTGGTGCACGCTGCCGGGGACCAACTCCTGCGAAGAACCGCTCGAATCCTCGAGCGGCCGGGCGACGGTGCCCGACGCGATCTTCCAGACGCCGTCCGGACCGGTGGCGCTGGGGTTCAGGGAAGGCTCCGTCGAGGTCTTCGCCCACGGTGCGTGGACCAGCGTGTTGGCGCCCGGCTACGGGCCGAGCCCCGGCCAGACGGGAGCAGACGACGTGTTCGCCGGCCCCGACGAAGGCTGGCTGGCCGGCGTCGAGACGCTCGGGCACTGGAGCGCCAACGGCGCATCCGGCTCGCTCGCCTCCTGGCCGCTGCCCGACCGCTCGCCGCTCACGAGCGTCGCGCTGCCCCCGGGCAGCCCGGGTGAAGTGGGCGAATCGGGCGCGCTGGCGGTGGGCTTCGACGGCACCACGCTGAGCTACGACGCCTCCGCGGGCTGGCTGGTGCAGCCCACCCCGCCACGCGCGCGCAAGCTCAACCTGCTCGGCGTCGCGTTCGCGGGCCCGGCGAGCGCCTTCGCGGTGGGCGAGTTCGGCGTCATCCTGCACTGGGACGGCGCGAGCTGGTCAGAAGACCCGCAGTCGACCTCGCTCACCGACTCGCAGCTGAACGCGGTGGCCTTCGCACAATCGGGCGAAGGCTGGGCGGTCGGCGCCGACGGGACGATCCTGCACTACGACGGCAGCAGCTGGAGCAAAGAACAGCCTCCGGAAGCCGATTCCGGCGTCGACATCACCTCGGTCGCGGTGGCGGGCTCGGAAGTCTTCGCGGTCGCGGCCGGCAACCTGATCACGCTTGCGCCCGACGGAGACTGGACGGAAGTCGACGCCTCGGCGCTGCCCGGCGGGCTCACTCCCGGCAACCTGCGCGTGGTCGCCGGCCTACCCGACGGAGGCATCGTCGCCGCGGGCAAGTCGCTCGTGCTCGTCCGCGAAGCGGCCGGACAGAGCTTTGCCTACGCCGCGCAGCCGCTCGAAGGGATCGCCGTCGCCGTCGCCCCGTTTCGCGACGCCGCCGGCAGGCTACGCGCCTACGTATCGATCGCGCCGCCGGCCGCCGGACGCGAACACCCCCCTGAAGTCGGCGGCTTCCCTCCCGGCGACGGCGAGCTGCTGCTCCAGACCGAAGGCGGATGGCAGGACCTGAGCCACGCGCAGTACGCCGGCAATGAAATCGCCGGAGACGGGGCGCTCAAGAGCGATCCGGTGCTCGCGGTCGCCACCGGGCCCTCCGGCGAACACGCCTGGGCGGCGGGCGGCTATGACGGAACCGAAGACGCGGCCGGACAGGGAACCGAAGAACCACTGTCGAGCCGGCCCGTCGGCTGGCAGAGCGCATCGATCTGGCGCTATGACACCACGGGCAGCGCTCAGCCTCCCAACTTGCAGTCCACGACACCGAGCATCCCCGCCGAACCGGGCACGGTGTCCTTCGCCTTCTTCACGAGCCCGATGTGCAAGGAAGAGTGCGCGTCGGCGCCGGACGCGCAGCCGGACGTCAACCTGACCTCCGCGGCCGAGCAGATCGCCGCCTACGCCGCGCAACCGGGGGGGCCGGCGTTCGCCATGCTGGGCGGCAACGCGGTCGGGCCGCTCGAAGGCTCGAAGGTCCCGGCGGCGAAGCAGGAAGCCGATTTCGCGCACCTGCCCGAACTGCTCGCGCCGCTTGCGGGCGTTCCCACGTTCGCCGCCCTGGGGCCGTTCGATCCCGTGCCCGGTGCGACCAACCCAACGCTGCCGTGGGCCGAAGCGTTCGCCGGTGCGCCGCCGCCCTTCGGGTCCGGCCCCGACGCGCCCGGGATCACGCCCGTCTCCTCGCCCGAAGAAACGCCGGCAACCGGCGAAGCGCATCTCTACTACGCCTTCGACGCGGCCCAGAACGGAGGCACGCTGCGGGTGCTCGTGCTGGACAACGCCGACCCCAAAGGCGCTCTTGAAGAAAGCACGCGCCAGAGACCATGGCTCGAACGCCAGCTTCAGAACGCCGAAGCGGAAAACGTGCCGGTCGTGGTCGTCACCGCGCACCCGCTGCGAAACCTGAACCGCGGCGATGAATCGGAAGACGAAGAACTCGCCACGCTGCTCGCACACGCCGGCGTGCGCGAAGGTCACGAAGCGACCGTGCTGGCGGTGTTCACGACTGACGGCAGCCTGCCGGGCTACTACGCCACCGAAATACATGAACTCGACGAACACCACCTCATCCCTGAAGACGCCGGCCCCGAAGAACCGAAGATACCCGAGTACGAAGGCGCGACGCTCGGCTACCAGCAGACGAAGAACAACGGCGTGATGTGGTACTTCACCTCGATCGACACGAGTCCAGGCGCCCGCTCGGTGCAGGTTGCGGCGGTGCCCGTGATCGAATCCCTCTCGTTGAAGGCGATCGACGGGCTGAGCGTCGCGCGCAGCCGGACGCTGGAGTTCGAAGCGGTGGGCCGCCGCCCGGCGGGGACGCTGGCGACGAAGATCGGGGAAAACTTCCAGGGCTATGACGACTACGTCGAAATTCCAGCGCCCAACTGCGGCGCGACATGCGTGGCCCCGAGCTACTCCTTCACGAGCTCGGAACCGACGGTCGGCAACTTCGTGGAAGCGACCGGTGAAGGGTCGCCTTTCCCCAAGCTCAGCGCGAGCGGACAGCCGATCGCCTCCAGCACATCGGGTCTGTTCTGCGCCTACAACGCGGGCACGACGACGGTCACGGTCACGGCTGGCCTGTTGAGCTACTCGGAGACGGTCACGGTCCAGCGCGGCAGTTTCGGCAGGCCCTGCGGCACCGTCCCCCCTGCCAACGCCCAGGCGGCGACGACGTCGAACTCCAGCCAGACGCAGCGACCGGTGAAGGCGGCCGCTGCGCCGCCGCCCCCACCGGCGGCAGCCCTCTCCGCTGTCAACCCTACGCTCCACTTCATACCTCCACCGCCTGCGACGCAGGCTCCGCAGGCTCCGCTGGCGGCGCCCGCGCCCAAGCTCGCGGCGCCGGCGGCACGACCGTCAGCGGAACCACCGGAACCGCCAGGGACCCCGATGGAACAGCTGGGGGTACCCGCCGCCATCCTGCCGGCGGCGACGCCTCCGGTCGAGCCGATTCCGCCCGGCGCCAGCGGCTATGCCCAGAGCCCCTCAGCGGCCGAGCGCCGGGAAAAGGTTCGCAAGCAGGCCAACCAGTCGGCGTTCGCGATCCGGCCTGCGGGCGAGGAATCGCACAGCGGTGAACAGTGGTTCTACGCGGCCCTGGGAATCACGACCCTGCTGGCCCTCCTGCTGAGCGCGCGAGCGCTGCCCGCGGGCCCCCGGCCCCGCCCAGCCTTGCTAATCGATTGCCGCGCCCAAGCCGGGCGCAGGCGTGGGAGACGCTGAGCGAGCGTCGGGAGAGGAGCGGATGGAGAGTCTCAGCACACCTGCTGTTTTCACCCCGCGGGAGCGAGGGCCGCAACCGGCGCGGTGGCGCGGCGAGTGGCCTCGCCACGGGCGCGCAGGCCTACTGGCCGGAGCCGCTGCGGCGATCGGATGTCTGGCAGCACTCGGATGCGTCGCCGCGTTCGTGGCGCTGTCCGGCGCGCCCGCAAGGCCGGCAGCGGCCGCCCGCCACGGCCTGAGTAGCCTGCCGGCCGCGGCGCAGAGCCCGATCTCGGCGGCGTTGGGCCGCGACGAACCGGCCTATAGCGTCCTCGGCCTGCATGCCCGCAACCCCGCCCAGCGGTTGCGCGTGACCTTCTCGCGCCAAGGTGTGACGGTCGCCTCCGGGCAAGCGCGACTCGGCATGGCGCTCACCGCATATGGCTACGCGAGCGCGCTGAAGCCGCTCGCATCGATTGCGCCGCGCGCGAGCGGCAACCGCGTGAGCTATCGGAGCCGGTCGCTGACGGAGTGGTACGTCAACGGTCCGTTGGGACTCGAGCAGGGCTTCGACGTCGCCGCACGCCCCATCGCCGGCCGCGGTCCGCTCACGCTCTCGCTCGCGATCTCTGGCAACCTCAGCTCGCGGCTACTAGGACACGGCTCGGTGCTTCTCGCGGGCCGGGGAGTCGCGCTTCGCTACGACGGTCTGCTCGTGACCGACGCGCGGGGACACACGTTGCGCTCCTGGCTGGCGCTCCTCAGAGGCCATGTGCTGATCCGCGTCGACGACCGTGGAGCGGCCTACCCGCTGCGGATCGACCCGTTCATCAACCAGGCGGAGCTCAGTGCCTCGAACGGGGCCGAAGGCGACCAGCTCGGCTACTCGGTGGCCGTCTCGGGCAGCACGATCGTCGCGGGCGCGCCGTTCCACAAAGTGGGCACGAACCTCTACCAGGGCGCCGCGTACGTATTCACACCGCACTCGGGCACATGGGCGAACATGACCCAGACCGCCGAACTGACCGCGTCAGACGGCGCCGAAGAGGACAGCCTCGGCTACTCCGTCGCGATCTCCGGCGACACGATCGTCGCGGGCGCGCCCTATCACGAGGTGGGCTCGAACACGCGTCAGGGCGCGGCTTACGTGTTCACGATGCCCGCGGGGGGATGGGCGAGCTCGACCCAGACGGCTGAGCTCACGGCCTCGGACGGCGCCGGCGACGACCAGCTCGGCTACTCCGTCACGATCGCCGAAAACACGATCGTCGCCGGGGCGCCATTCCACAAGGTCGGCTCGAACACCGATCAGGGCGCGGCCTACCTGTTCACGGCGCCGCCGGGCGGCTGGGCGAACACGAACCAGACCGCCGAGCTGACAGCGTCAGACGGCGCCGAAAACGACCAGCTCGGCTACTCGGTCGCGATCGCCGAAAACACGATCGTCGCCGGGGCGCCATTCCACATGGTCGGCTCGAACACCGATCAGGGCGCCGCATACGTGTTCACGATGCCCGCGGGTGGATGGGAAAACACGGCCCAGACGGCCGAGCTGACCGCCTCAGACGGCGGCCAGAGCGACCAGCTCGGCAGCTCGGTGGCGATCTTCGACGCCACGATCGTCGCCGGGGCGCCGTATCACGACCTGGGTTCGAACCTGTTTCAGGGTATGACCTACGTGTTCACCCCGGCCGGGGGCGGTTGGACGAACGCGACCCAGACCGAAGAGCTGAGCGCCTCAGACGGCACCGGCGGCGACAGGCTCGGCGGCTCGGTCGCGATCTCAGAAAGGACGATCGCCGCGGGCGCGCCTTTCCACGTCGCTTCATACGTGTCCAAGAGCGGCGAAGCTCGCGTGCGCGAGGGCACGGTCTACGCGTTCACCCCCCCGGCTCGCCCGGCTCCGGTGATCACGATCGGCTCGCCGGCGAACGGCGCCACCTACATACTTGGGGATGAAGCAATCGCAGCCGAATACGCGTGCAGCCCACCCCCCGAAGGGGGGACCGTGGCCAAGTGCACAGGGTCCGTTGGCAACGGCGCGCCGGTCGAAACGAGCAGGCTCGGAACACACACCTTCACGGTCACCGCGACCAACGGCGAAGGCATCAGGGCATCCCAGAGCGTGACCTACAACGTGGTGGTCGCGTCGCAGCTCATCGCCTCGTTGGGCGAGAGACAACCGACCCTCAGCGGTGTCGGCGAGACGGCCAAGACCTGGCGCGAGGGCGACGCGCTTGCCCACATCAGCGCCAACGGACAGCCTCCGCTCGGCACGACCTTCTCCTTCAGCCTCAACGAGCCGGCGAGCGTCACGTTCGAGTTCACCCAGTCGACGAGCGGACGCAAGGTCGGCAGCACGTGTGTCGCGCAGACCGCCAACAACGAGAACAAGCGTTCCTGCACGCGCAAAGTCCTCGCCGGCAAGCTTGCCTTCTCCGCGCGCGGCGGAGCAAACAGGGTGCGCTTCCAGGGTCAAATCTCCAGGAAGAAGAAGCTCGCGCTCGGTAGCTACACGCTCGTGCTCACGGCGACGGCATCGGGCGAAAGCTCGACGCCGAGAACACTCGAGTTCACGATCGCCGGCTGACCTCAGGGCACCAGCTGCGACGGGTTGACGGCGCGATTTGGCCGGCGACGGAGCGCGGGTTGCAAGGGTCCGCTCGACGTGCGGCCCCTCACGCGGCGCGGAGCGCTTTCGACTCCTCGAACGCCGACCCGAGGTCGTCCAGCGCCGCGTCAGAGCGATCGACAGGCTCCGCCGAGAAGCGGAAGCCAACGCCCCAATGGGTGTGGATGTAGCGCCAGCGCGGCGAGGCGCGTTGAAGCTTGCGGCGCAACTTGTGCACGAAGACGTCCAACGAGCGGTCGTTGCGAGCCATCGCGGGACCCCAGAGACGTTTGTAGATGAGCTCGCGCTCGAATATCTCATTGTCGGCCCCGGCCAGCAGCTCGATGAATTCGAACTCGCGCCGCGTCAGCCGGAGGCTGCGCCCAGCAACGAACGCCTGGTACTGGTCGCAACGGATTTCCACCTCTCCCACCGTCACGGGCTCGATGCTGCGCGGCTCGGGCCGGCGTCGGTGACGCACGACGGCTTCGATCCGGGCGACGAGCTCCTCCGGATGGCAGGGCTTGCTGAGCCAGTCGTCAGCGCCCATCTGCAGGGCGCGCACGCGCTCTGTGACCGTAGAAGGGCCCGTGCAGATGATGACATGGTACTGCGGCCCCGCCAGGCACAGGCGCTCGAGCCACCGCCAGGGCCGCGGACCCAACACAGCAAGGTCGACGACGAGAGCGTCGAGACACATCGAGGCGATCTTCTTTGTGGAGACCGTCGGCGCCAGCACGTGGTGGCTCCATTCCAGGCGCTCCAGGCGCTTTGCGAGCACGACCAGAAAGCCCGAGTCACGGTCTAGGACCGCGATCCGCAGCGGTGCCGGCTGGGGCGGGGCGACCGCGTCGTCTTCTGCCGTGAAGGATCGCTGCAGCGTCGATGTGCGCTCGCGCGGCCGAGATCGGTCACGCCCGATACGCCTTGGCACGTCGCGATGGGGAAGAGCAAGAGCCTCCATACTTCTTCGGTAACTCCGATCTACAAAGTGAACAACCTCGGCGGGACTATATCAAACCATTGTCCAGTTGGCCGAATGCGCGCCATGGCGACCTTCAAGGGTCGGGCCTACCTCGAGACCAGCCGCGCCGAGGCCGCATCCGGGCGCTGCACCTGCGGCGATTCGGGGCGAGCTGAAGGTCCCGAACCATGAATCCTACCGTGGTAGGATTGCTTGCGTGGCAAGCCAAAAGCGATCGATCTCGTTTGAAGAGGCCGTCCTGCGTGAGGCCGAGGAACGCCTCTCCCGGTCCGGCGGAAGCCTGTCGGCGTTCGTGAATGCAGCCGTCCTGCATGAGCTG
>JASHYF010000292.1 GCA_030043235.1 Solirubrobacteraceae bacterium
GACGCGGGGCGGCGCGGTGCTCGTGCACGACGACCCGCTGGCGGCGCTCCAAGCGCTCGCGCGCGCGTGGCGCGGCGAGCTGAGGCGCCACGGAGCGAAGGTGATCGCGATCACCGGCTCCACCGGCAAGACCTCGACCAAGGACATTCTCGCGGCGCTGCTCGCCCCGCACCTGCGCGTGGCTGCCACGCCGGCGAACCTCAACACCGAGATCGGCCTGCCGCTGGCGCTGCTCGGCGCTCCGGCGGGCAGCGAAGCGGTGGTGCTGGAGCTGGCGATGCGCGGCGCTGGACAGATAGCGCAGCTGACGGCGATCGCCGAGCCGGACGTGGGCGTGATCGTGAACGTCGGCCTCGCACACCTGGAGCTGCTGGGCTCGCTGGAGGCGATCGCGGCCGCGAAGGCCGAGCTGATCGCAGGCCTTCGATCGGGGGCCCGCCATGACGCGCGCGCGAGCGCTGTGGTGCCGGCGGGCGAGCCGCTGCTCGAGCCCCATCTGCGCGCGGACGTGCGCACGATCAGCTTCGGCGAGGGTGGGGACGTGCGGCTGCTCGAGCGCCGCGCGGACGGCGCGGTGCTCCTCGCCCACGGCGAGGAGCGGATCGAGCTGCGCCCGTCGTTTGCGCAGGCGCACAACCTGCACAACCTGCTCGCGGCTGTCGCGGCCGCGCGCGCTCTTGGACATACCCCGCACGGGAACCTGGACGTGCGCTTCACGGCGATGCGCGGGCAGCGCGAGGAGCTGTCCGGCGGCGTGATCCTGATCGACGACTGCTACAACGCCAACCCGATGTCCATGCGCGCTGCCATCGACGAGCTGGCCGCCATCGCGGCCGCCCGCCGTGTGGCAGTGCTCGGCGACATGCTCGAGCTGGGGCCGGACGCGCCGCGGCTGCACCGCGAGATCGGGGAGTACGCGGGCGCCAACGGCGTACGTGTGCTCGTGACGGTGGGCCCGCTGGCGGCGGGGATGTCGGCCGCGTTCGCCGGCGAGAGGCACGCGGCGGGCGACGCGCACGAGGCGGCCGCGCTCCTCGCCACGCTGCTGCGCGAGGGCGACGCGGTGCTCGTGAAGGGCTCGCGCGGGGTTGGGCTGGAGCTGGTCACCGAGCGCATTCGCGGCGAATGCAACGGGAGACACACGTCAGAGTGGGGGGGACGCGCGCCAGAGCGCGCGACCCACGAACGAGCGCTCGTCGCAGGCGCATCTACTAGGAGCGGCCGGCCAGACGCCGGTCCCGGGCGGCGCTGAATGGGCCGAGTCCTCTTCGGCGGCACGGCCGCGCTGCTGATCTGCATCTTCCTCAGCCCCAAGTTCATCGAGTTCCTGCGCGAGCGCGAGTTCGGCCAGCACATCCGCGAGGACGGCCCCGAGGGACACCGCCAGAAGGCGGGGACGCCGACGATGGGCGGCGTGATCGTGTTCGGAGCGGTGATGATCGCGTTCTTGATCTTGAGCGAATACGAATGGCGATCGCTGGGCGTGTTCGGCGCGGCGATCGCGTGCGCCCTGCTGGGCTTCGCCGACGACTACACGAAGCTCATCAGGCGACGCTCGCTGGGCCTGCGCGCGCGCACGAAGCTGGGCATCACGATCGCGATCTCGCTGGGCCTGTGGTACATCGCCCGCTACCAGGCCCACCTGCCGTCCGTGCTGGAACTCAACTTCGTCGACTACCACATCGACCTGGGGCCGCTGTACCCGCTGCTGATCTACCTGGTCGTGGCGGGCACCACCAGCGCGGTGAACCTCACGGACGGCCTCGACGGCCTCGCCGCCGGGTGTGCCGCGATCGTGCTGCTCGCGTACGTGGGCATCACGTTCCTCGCGGGCGACTACGACATGGCGATGCTCGCGGGCTGCCTGGTGGGCGCGTGCATCGGCTTTCTGTGGTTCAACGCGTTCCCCGCGACGATCTTCATGGGCGACACCGGCTCGCTCGGGCTCGGCGGGGCGATCGCGGGCCTGGCGGTTATGACGAAGACCGAGGTGCTGCTGATCCTGCTCGGCGGCATCTTCGTGATCGAGGCGCTGTCGGTGGCGATCCAGGTGATCTACTTCCAGATGACCGGCAGGCGCGTGTTCCTGATGGCCCCCATCCACCACCACTTCGAGCTGAAAGGCTGGTCGGAGACGAAGATCATCCTGCGTTTCTGGATCGTCGCGTCGATCTGCGGCGCGATCGGCTTCGCGATCTATCGCCAGAGCAGGGGGCTGTGAGCACGCGGCACGGCGGGCGGGGAGGCATTCGCGGGCGGGCGTCGAAGTGAGCGGGGATGCCCCCATCGCGAGCACGCGCGGCCCCCACCCGCCCGCTCGAGCATCGCATGCTGCTGACGGCCACGCTGTGCCTGCTGGCGTTCGGGGCGGTGATGGTCTACAGCGCGTCCTCGGCCACGACGCTGTTGCAGGGCGAAGGCTTTGGCGACGGATACCTCTTGAAGTTCGTCGTCTACGGCGCGGTCGGCCTGGTGGCGATGCAGGTGCTGGCGCGCGACGGCGTGGCGAAAGTGCATCGCATCACCGCGCCGCTGTTGATCGCGTCGTTTGCGCTGGTGCTCGCGGTGCACATCCCGCACGTCGGCCACAGCGTCAACGGCGCGAGCCGCTGGATCGGGCCGGGCGCGCTGCAGTTCGAGCCGTCGGAGCTGATGAAGCTCGCGCTCGTGCTGTACGCGGCCACGCTGCTGGCGAGGCGTCCCGGCTGCGTGCACGACTTGCGCGAGCTTGCGAGGCCGCTGCTGTTGGTGGTGGGCGGGGCGTGCGTGCTCGTGTTCACCCAGCCCGACCTGGGCACCGCGATGGTGATCGCGTTCACGGTCGCCGCGATGCTGATCGCCGCTGGCATCCCACCGGGCAAGCTCGCGCTGATCGGCGTCTCGGTGCTCGTGCTCGTGCTGCTGTACATCCTCGCCGAGCCGTACGCGCGCGTGCGGCTCACCTCGTTTGTCGATCCCTGGGCGCACGCATCCTCGAGCGGCTTCCAGGCTGTGCAGGGGCAGATCGCGATCGGCTCGGGCGGGTTGTTCGGCGTCGGTCCGGGGCAGTCCGTGCAGAAGATCTTCTATCTGCCGGAGGCGCCCACCGACTTCATCCTCGCGGTGATCGCCGAGGAGCTCGGGGCGTTTGGCGTGTTCGCCCTGCTGTTCCTGTACGGGCTGATCGCCTACGCGGGCCTGCGTGCGGCGAAGGCCGCGCGCAGCCTGTACAGCGCGCTGATCGCCGTGGGCGTGACCGCGCTGATCCTCTCGCAGGCGGTGCTCAACGCGTTCGCCGTGCTGGGGCTCGCACCGCTCACGGGCGTGCCGCTGCCGTTCGTGTCCTATGGGTCGAGCAGCCTGGTGGTGATGCTCGCGGCGATGGGCCTGCTGTTGAACGTCGCCGCCGGCGCCACCGGGCACGTGCGCGCCGTCTCCTCGCCGCGCCGCGCGGTCTCCTCGCCACGCCGCGCGGGCGTGACACCGCGCCGTACGGTCGCCCCGGCTCGTGCGGTCGCCCCGGCTCGTGCGGTCGCCCCGGCTCGTGGGGCCGCTCCGGCTGGTGGGGTCGCTCCG
>JASHYF010000293.1 GCA_030043235.1 Solirubrobacteraceae bacterium
TACGACGTCTTTCGCGTCACCCGCGACGCCGACCTCGAGGTCTCCGACGACGCCGCCGACCTGCTGCAGGCGGTCGAGGACGAGCTGCGCCGCCGCCGCTTCGGCGAGATCGTGCGCGTGGAGGTCGGCGCCGGCTGCTCCGAGCAGCTGCGCGACGCGCTCGCCGGCCTGCTCGGCGTGCAGGACGACGAGGTCTACCCGGTGGACGGCCTGCTCGACATGAGCGCGCTGTGGCAGATCGTCAAGCTGCCCGGCCACGCCGAGCTGCGCGAGGAGCCGCTCGGAGGCGTCACCCACCCACGCCTCGCGCGCCGCGAGGGCGAGCGCCCGGACGTGCTCGGCGCGATGCGCGAAGGCGACCTGCTCGTGCACCACCCGTACGAGTCGTTCGCCACGTCCGTCGAGCGCTTCGTCCAGCAGGCCGTCGCCGACCCCAACGTGCTCGCCATCAAGCAGACCGTCTACCGCACGAGCGACGACTCGCCGCTCGTGCCCGCGCTGATCGAAGCCCGCGAACGCGGCAAGGAAGCGGTCGCGCTGGTCGAGCTGCAGGCGCGCTTCGACGAGCGCATGAACATCCACTGGGCCAAGGCGCTCGAGGAGGCGGGCGTGCACGTCGTCTACGGCCAGCCCGCGATGAAGACGCACGCCAAGTGCGTGCTCGTGGTGCGCCGCGAGGGCGCCGGCGCGCGCAACTACGTGCACATCGGCACCGGCAACTACCACTCGGCGACCGCCCGGCTGTACACCGACTTCGGCCTGTTCACCACCGACGAGCAGATCGGCGCCGACGTCGCCGACATCTTCAACTACCTCACCGGCTACGGGCGCCCGCTGCACTACCGCAAGGTGCTGATGGCGCCCGAGCACCTGCGCGACGGCATCCTCGAGGAGATCGAGCGCACGATCGCCGCGCACTCGCCCGAGGACCCCGCGCGCATCGCCATGAAGATGAACGCGCTCGTCGACGGCCGCTGCATCCGCGCGCTGTACGCCGCCTCGCAGGCCGGCGTGCGCGTGGAGTTGAACGTGCGCGGGATCTGCTGCCTGCGCCCGGGCGTGCCCGGCCTCTCCGAGAACATCCGCGTGGTCTCCATCGTCGGGCGGCTGCTCGAGCACTCGCGCATCTACGCGTTCGAGCGCCACGACCGGCACACCGTCTACATCGCCTCCGCCGACCTCATGCCGCGCAACCTCGACCACCGCGTCGAGCTCGCCGTGCCGATCGAGGCCGACGAGCTGCGCGAGGAGCTGCTCGACGTGCTCGAGCGCGCCTTCGCCGACAACCAGAGCTCGTGGGACCTCCACGGCGACGGCACCTGGCAGCGGCGCTCCGTCGATTCGGATCGCGGGCGGGCGGGCTCTGATTCGCAGCCGCGCAACCTGCAGCTGGAGCTCGCCGAGCTGTACGCCGCGCGCGCCGGCGCCGAGCGTGCGGGCGGCGAGCCGGAGGCGGTCGCGCTGGCGGAGAGGGCGAGTTGACGAGCATGGCCGAGGAGACCGCCAGGAGCATGGCCGGGGAGGGCACGAGAAGCACGGCCGAGGAGAGCAGGCGGAGCACCGCCGAGGAGAGCAGGCGGAGCACGGCCGAGGAGAGCAGGCGGAGCACGGCCGAGGAGGTCGCCGGGGGCGCGGGGCGCCTGCCGGACTTCTTCCTCGCGGGACACCCCAAGAGCGGCACCACCGCGCTCTACCGGATGCTCAAGGCGCACCCGCAGGTGTTCATGCCCAACCTCAAGGAGCCGCTCTACTTCTCCAGCGACATGCGCGTGCGCTTTCACACCTCGCACACGGAGAAAGCGCCGCAGACGCTCGGCGCCTACCTGGCGCTGTTCAGCGCCGCGAAGCCCGGGCAGCTGCTGGGCGAGGCCTCGACCTCCTATCTGTGGTCGCGCACCGCCGCCGCCGCGATCGCCGCGGCCCAGCCCTCCGCGCGCATCGTCGCCGTGCTCCGCGAGCCGGCGAGCTTCCTGCGCTCGCTGCACCTGCAGTTCGTGCAGATACACGTCGAGTCCGAGCGCGACTTCGCCAAGGCGATCGCGCTCGAGCCGGCGCGGCGCGAGGGCCGGCAGATACCGCGCCTGTCCCACCGCCCACAGCTGCTGCTCTACTCCGAGCACGTCCGCTACGTCGAGCAGCTGCGCCGCTACGAGTCGCTGTTTCCCCCCGAGCAGCTGATGGTCGTCATCTACGACGACTTCCGCGCCGACAACGAGGCGACGCTGCGCGCGATCATGCGCTTCCTGGGCATCGACGACAGCGTGCCCGTGCGCGCGCAGGAGCTGAACCCCACCGTCGCCGTGCGCTCGCAGCGCCTCTACGCGCTTGCCCGCGCCGCCGCGGTCGGCGACAGCCGGCTGGGCAGGACCGCGTACTCCCTCGTCAAGCGTGTGCGCCCGCGGCACATCCAGCGAATCGTCGCGGTGCGCGACCGGATCGCGCTGGGCAGCCCCGAGCAGCCCGACGAGCGCCTGATGCTCGCGCTGCGCCGCCGGTTCGAGCCCGAGGTGCAGGCGCTCAGCGATCACCTCGGGCGCGACCTGGTCACGCTGTGGGGCTATGACAGGCCCTCCTGAGCCGCCGCGTGGCGCGTGCTAATCTTCGGTCGCTTTTCGCGAACAAGGAGGGGCGAAGATGGGGATCGGGCGAGCTCGGGCTGTAGGACTGCCGGTGGCGGTCGCATTGGCGGTTGCGGCCGTGCCCTGCGCGAGCGCCTCAGCCGCCTCGACCGCTTACTCGTGGGGTCGCAACGCCCACGGGGAAGCCGGCGACGGCACGACCGTCGTGGCGCCGATACCGGCCGCGATCGGGCTCTCCGAAGTGAACGCGATCGCGGGAGGCGAAACGTTCGCGCTCGCGCTGCTCGCCGAAGGCA
>JASHYF010000294.1 GCA_030043235.1 Solirubrobacteraceae bacterium
GGCGGACCTCGGCGACTACATCCAGGGCGGCATCCCCGACGAGGAGTTCAGCGACGAGAACCACGTCATCAACGCCAAGGGCGCCGAGCAGCTGCACAAGGTCATGCCGCAGATCGACCCCGGCGAGATCGAGGGCACCCTCAAGGCCGAGGAAGTCATGAGCCTGTTCACCGTGCAGAACCTCATCGACATGGTCAAGACCCGCACCAACGGGGCCTCCGGCTGACAAGGGACGGCGCGGAGGCGATCCCGGCGGCGCGCACGAGATGCGCTTTCATCTCATCGACCGCGTGGAGGAGTGGGAGCCGGCGCGCTCGGTGCGTGCGCGCAAGGTGACCTCCTACAGCGAGGACTACTGGGAGGAGGTCGACGGCCAGCCGATCGTGCCGCCGCCGTTCCTGTTCGAGGCCCTCTGCCAGGCGGGGACGTGGTTGATAATGAACACCACCGACCGTCGCAAGCGCGCCGCGCTGTTGTCGGTCGACTCGGTGTCTTGGCTCGGTCACGTGACCCCCGGCGCGGTCCTGGAGATGGTGGGCACGGTGGACTCCTTCGGCGAGGAGCGGGCGATCCTCTCCGGCCACGTCACGGCCGACGGTGTTACCGTGCTCGAAGCAAGCGAGATCATGTGCGCGCTGATAGACGCCGATGATCTGGCGTCAGCCGATGAGACCGAGCGGCTGCAGACCATGATCAACCGCGCCGGCGACTGAGGCACGGCTGTGGCCTGGGATGGCATGCGCCGCGTCGTGGTCACCGGGTTGGGTGCCGTGACCCCTGTGGGCAACGACGCGCCCACGACGTGGAGCGCGCTCAAAGAGGGGCGCAGCGGCGTGGGGCCGATCACGGTCTTCGACGCCAGCAGCTACCCGGTCCGAATCGCGGGGCTGGTGAGCGATTTCGATCCCGCCGGGCACGTCCCCGACCGGCGCCTGCTGCGCAACCTGCAGCGCGCGGGGCGCTTCCTGGTTGCAGCGGTGGCCGAGGCGCTGGCCGACGCCGAGCTCGACGACGGCGTCTACGAGTCCCACGAGCGCGGCGTGTCGATTGCCGGAAGCGCCGGGCGCTACGAGCTGCAGGAGGTCTCCGACGCCTTCGAGACGCGCCGCGAGAGCGATGCCCACGTGATCCGCCGCGCGGCGCCGTCGATCACGATGAGCATAAGCCAGAACACGGCGGCTGCGATGGCCGCCCGGCTGGCCCGCTGCAGCGGGCCAGTGCTCAGCGTCAGCACCGCCTGTGCCGGCTCGGCGCACTCGATCGGCGAGGCCTACCGCCGCCTGCAGGATGGCGAGGCCAAGGTGATGGTCGCGGGCGGCTGCGACGCCTTGACGGGCTGGCAGGACGTGCTCGGATTCTCGCTGCTGGGCGCGCTCACGCGCGACTACAACGACGATCCACAGCACGCGTCGCGGCCGTTCGAGCGCGACCGCACCGGCTTCGTGCTCGGCGAGGGGGCGGTCGTCACGGTGTTGGAGGAGCGCGAGTCGGCGCGCGCGCGAGGGGCACACATCCACGGCGAGATCCTCGGCTACGGCTCCAGCCTGAACGCCTATCGCCTGACCGACCCGCCCCCGGACGGCGCCGGCGCCGTGCTCGCCATGCGCCACGCTCTGCACGAGGCCGGGCTGTCCGAGCGGCAGGTCGACTATGTCGTCGCGCACGGCACAGGCACGCCGGGTGGCGACGCCTCTGAGACCGCCGGGATCAAGCGGGCGCTCGGTGAGCACGCGCACGCGATACCGGTGAGCTCGCCGAAGTCGATGACCGGCCACACGACTTCTGCGGCGGCCGCGCTGAACGTGCTGGCCGCGCTCGGCGCGATCCGGGATGGCATGATCTCCCCCACGATCAACTACGACAACCCCGACCCGGAGTGCGACCTCGATTACGTGCCCAACGAGGCCCGCGCGGCAAACGTTCGCGTCGCGCTGGTGAACGCGTTTGCGTTCGGCGGCACGAACGGCGCGCTCGTCTTGGCCCATCCGGACGCTGCCGAGGAGCTTCGGTGAACGACGCCGTGGGCGGTCGCTGGGCGACGCTCGACCGTATCGTGAGCATCGAGCCCGGCACGCGCGCGGTCGCGCTGCGCAACGTGCCGAACACGCTCGCGATCTTCGACACCCACTTTCCGCGCTTCCCGGTGCTGCCGGGAGTGCTGATCCTGGGTAGCCTCGGGGCGCTGGCGGGCGAGCTCTTGCGTCAGGAGCGCGGCGGGCGCTGGGAGCTGCGCGCGGCCGCTCGCGTGGGATTTCGCCACTTCGTCCAGCCCGGCGACCAGCTCGAGCTCGCGGTCGAGCTCAGCGAGCAGTCGGAGGCCGGGGCCGTGCTCAAGGGGGAGGCCAAGGTCGACGGTCGCGTGGTGACCCGCGCGCGGGAGCTGCGGATGGCGCGGATCGCGTCATGAGCTACGACGGCAGGCGAGCGGTCATCACGGGCGTTGGTGTGCTCACCGGCCTCGGTGTGGGCGCAGACGAGACCTGGCAGCGGCTGATCGAAGGGGCGAGCGCGATCGCGCCGATCGACGAGTACGACGCCTCGTCGCTGCGCTGCCGGGTGGGCGCGACCGTGCGAGACCTGAATCCGCGCGACTATGTCGAGCAGCGCCGCTCGCTGCGCACGATGACCAGGCACGACGTGCTCGGCACCGTCGCGGCGGTGCTGGCGGTGCGGGACTCCGGGCTGGAGCTCACCGAGGATCCGGATGGGCGCGTCGCACTGTTCGTCGGCGGCAACAAGGAGATCAACGATCCCGACAAGTGGCAGGACATCGCCCTGGCGGTGCGACGCGAGGACGGGACGGTGGACATGCAGAGATTTGGCGAGCAGGCACCGTCACACGTGGCGCCGCTGTTCTACCTGGAGGGGTTGCAGGCGGCCACGCTGTTCTACATCTCGGAGGCCTTCGGCATGCGCGGCGCCAACACGTACTTCGCGGGCACCGCGGAGTCCGGCGCGATCGCGATCGGCCGCGCGTTCAGGGCGGTCCGTCGCGGCGAGACCGACCTCGCCGTCGCCGGTGCCGCCGACGCGCCGCTCGGCTGGTGGAACATGGCCAAGATGGACACGCTCGGCGCCCTCAGCGCCCGCGCGCAGTCGGGGCGGGGTGCCTGCCGGCCGTACGACCGCACTCGCGACGGAGCCGTGCTCGGGGAGGGCGGTGCCTATGTGGTCGTCGAGGAGTATCAGGCGGCGCGCGCGCGTGGCGCCCGCATCTACGCCGAGCTCAGCGGATTCGGATCGGCCACCGACCCCGACCGGCTGGTGACCCCGGACCCCGAAGGGCGCTACCTTGGCGCCGCGATAAGGGACGCGCTGACCGAGGCGGGACTCGCGCCCGCGGAGATCGGCTACGTGGCGTGCGACGGGACCGGCACCAGGCTCGGCGACCGCAGCGAGGCCAACGCGCTGCGCGACGTGTTCGGCGCTTCCAACGGATTGCTTGCCAGCAGCGTGACCGCCGCGACCGGTCATCTCGTGGCCGGCGCCGGGGCGCTCAACGTAGCCGTGGCGGCATTGGCGATCGATCGCGGCCAGGTTCCCCCGACGCTGGGCCTCGTGGATCTCGATCCCGCGTGCGCGGGCGTCGACTGGAACGCGGGCGGCGCCAGCCAGCGCGAGATCGGCGGGGCGATCGCGCTGGCCCGCGGCTGGGAGAATCAGAACGTGGCGCTGGCTCTGAAAGCGGTGTGAGCGGATGGGCAGCCCTCCGGTGCAAGATGACGAGACACCCCTGACGAGGCCAGCCGGCGAGCCTGCCGCCGATCGCTACGACGCGGTGGTGGTCGGCAGCGGCTTCGGCGGCCTGAGCGCAGCCGGGCTGCTCGCGCGGGCGGGCCTGAGCGTGCTGCTGTGCGAGCGCGCGGATGGCCTCGGTGGCTACGGCCACACGATCAGCCGCGGCGGCTACACGTTCGATCCGGCGGTGCGGATCACCTACTCCGGCGGGCCCGACGGGCTGTTCGCCGCGGTGCTGCGCCACCTCGGCACCGCCGAGCGCGTGAACATGATCACCGTGCCCCGGATGTACGACGCCGCTCTGCCCGACGGGCGCCGCATCAAGGCGCCGGCGAGCCTCGAGGGGCTGATCGAAGCCAATGCGCAACTGTTCCCGGCCTCCGCGGCCGGCATCGAGAGCTTCTTCCGCATGTGCCAGACGATGCACGAGCAGGGCCACGCGATGCCGATGACGCTGTCGCTGCGCAACCTCGACGAGGTCGCAGCGCGCTTTCCGGAGTACTTCCGCCACAACAAGCTGACGATGGACGAGGTCGCACGCGAGCACATCGACGACCCCGAGGCCCGGGGCGCTGTCTGCGCATCCTGGCCCTACCAAGGGGCGGTTCCCTCGCGCCTGGGGTTCATCGCCATCGCCCAGCCGCTGATGAACGGCGCCGAGGGGACCTACTACTCACTCGGCGGCTTCCAGGTCCTGGTGGACGCGGTTGTGGCCGGCATGCGGAGTTACGGCGGCGACGTCGTGACTGGCAACGGCGTCAAGCAGATCGCCGTCGAGGACGGGAAGGTGGCGGGCGTGGTGCTCGACAGCGGCCACGAGCTGCGAACGCCCGTGGTGGTCTCGAACGCCGACGCCCGCGAGACCTTCCTGCGACTGGTCGGCGAGGAGCACCTGCCGGCGAACTTCCTGCGCCGGATGGGCCGCCTGACGATCGGCCATTCGGCATTTGTGGCCTTCGTGGGCACGGACCTCGATCTGGCCGCCCTCGACCTCGCCCACGAGACGTTCATTCCCACCGACTGGGATCAGAATGCCGACGAGGCGAGGATCGGGGCGGGCGAACCGGCGGGTGTGTGGGTGGGGGTGCCGACGCTCGTGGATCCGCAGCTGGCGCCTCCCGGTGAGCACGCGCTGACGGTATCGGCGGTCGCGGCCCACGACATCGGTCGCCCGTGGGCTGGGCACGCCGCCACTTTCTGCGAGCAGCTGCTCGAGCGCGCCGAGCGGCTGATGCCGGGGCTGTGCAAGAACGTGAAGTTCTTGGAGACCGCCACGCCCGAGACGCTCGTCCAGTTCACTTCGAACTCGGGCGGAGCGATGTACGGGTGGGAGCAGACCCCGGCCCAGAGCGGCACCCGGCGCCTGAACCACCAGACGCCGATCGACGGGCTGCTGCTATCCGGCCAATGGACGCTGCCCGGCTCGGGTTCGCTGCGCTGCTTTGCCTCCGGCGTGCACACGGCGCAGATGGTTCTGAGGAGCGTGGGAGCGGGCGACGCGCTGCCGGGGTTCGCGGCGGCGAACCTGCCGGAGCTCGACTGAACAGCACCCCGCAGGCGAAGCTCGCCTGCCGGCGCGCCATCCACTGCCGTTGAGGATCGGCCGGCGGCGCTCAGTGCCCGCCGGCGCCCGGGCCATACCGGATCTGGTGGCGACGGATGAGCGCGACCGCCGCCGCAACTCCGACGAGCGCCATGGCCGCGGCGACCAGGAAGGCCGCATGCAGGCCGTGGGCGTAGCTGAGATGCGCGACGTGCCTGACCGCAGGGCGAATCGCCGGGGGCACCTTCGCGAGCACTCGCGGAGTGGCGCCGGCGGCGATGGCGGTTGCGACGCTGGCGGCGCTGTGCGCCAACACGGTGCCTGAAAGCGAGCTGTGCACGTGCGCTCGCACCTGGTGCAGCAGCACGATCCCGAGCACGGCGACGCCGGCCGTGGTGCCTCCCTCGCGGCAGGTGCTGCTGATTCCGGTGGCCATGCCGCTGCGCCAGGGCGGGACCACTCCGACCGCCGTCGAGCCGAGCGTCGGATTGATCAGCCCCATGCCGAGCCCGGAGAGACACAGCCCGGGGAGGATCACGGTCCAGGAGGAGCCGGGCGCGATCGCGGCCATGGAGAACACGCCGACGGCGATCAGGGCCATGCCCGCCGTCAGCGTGATGCGCGGGCTCACAGTGCCGGACATGCGCCCGGCGAGCGGTGCGATGAGCAGCGCCACGCCGGTGAAGGCCAGCATTCGCACGCCGGCCTGGACCGGCGAGTAGCCCAGCACCGACTGCAGCCATACGGTCATGAAGAAGATCAGCCCCAGCAGTGAGAACGACATCGCGATCGCCGTCATGGATGCGCCCAGAAAGGTGCTGTTGCGAAGCAGGCTCAGATCGAACATCGGCTGCGCGCCGCGCAGCTCGACGGCGACGAAGGCGAGAGCCAGCAGCACGGCGGCGCCGTAGCTGGCGAGGATCGTGGCGCTGCCCCACCCCAACTCGGCGCCGCGGATCGTGGCGAAGGTGGCCAGGAACGCCGCGCCCGAGAAGGTGACCAGCCCGGCCCAGTCGATCCTGGTGGGCGGCCCTGGCAGATTGACGACCTTGCGCTGGAGTATGACGAACGTGGCGATGCCGGTGGGCACGTTGAGGTAGAAGACGGCCTGCCAGCCGATGTGCTGAACGAGCAGCCCGCCGACGATCGGGCCAAGCGCGATCGACAGCCCGTTGACGGCGCCGAAGATGCCAAACGCCACGGACCGTTCGTCAGCCGGGAACTCCTGCACGATCAGCGCAAGCGAGCAGGCGAACATCATCGCCCCGCCCACGCCCTGCACGCCGCGCGCCAGGTCGAGCACGGTCGCGTTGGGAGCCTGGGCGCACAGCACCGACGCGGCCGTGAAGACCACCAGCCCGATCGTGAGCACCTGCTTGCGTCCGCGGATGTCGGCCATCGAGCCGGCGGTGAGCAGCATCGCGGTCAGCATCAGCGTGTAGGCGCTCACGATCCACTGCAGCGAGGAGAAGCTGGGCCGCAGAGCCTTGGAGATCGCCGGAAGCGCAACCGAGACGATCGTGACGTCCAGCAGCAGCATGAACGTGGTCATGGAGACCACCGCCAGCGTCCACCACCGGCGCGTCCCCGACTCGGCGCCCAGCAGCTTGGCCGACTGGACCAGGGCGTCGCGTACGCCGGTGACCTGCACCTGCGCCGGCCGCGCGGGGACGCCCGCGAAGACGGGCGAGGTGAGCTCGATCGTGGCCTCGCCGATCTGGATGCGGTCGCCGGGGACGAGCGTGTAGGCGTCGAGGATGCGTTCGCCGTTGACGTATGTGCCGTTGGATGAGCGCAGGTCGTCGATGACGGCGCGACCGTCGCGGACTGTGACCTTGGCATGACGGCGCGAGACCTCGCTGTCGAGCACCTGCAGGTCGCACTCCGGCTCGCGGCCGATGGTCGCGCTGCCGCCGAGCACCGCCGCTGTGCGACCGGCACCCGGCCCCGCCAGGATCCGCAGCTCGCCGTCGGCGCCGGGGGGAGCAAAGGCCGATGCGGGAGCGGCCGGGACCTCGGGTGCCCGGGTCGGGTCCGTCTGGACCTCACGTATCCGCGTCACGTCCGCGGGAATCTCGCGAGCGCGCGTCACGTCGGTGGGAATCTCGCGAGCGCGCGTCACGTCGGTAGGGCTCTCGCTCGGGCGTGCCGGTCGCAGCTCGGGGGCAGGGACGAATTCGAGCGTGGTCCCGCCGATTCGTATGCGGTCGGCGGCAGCGAGGGGCTCCGCGGCGGCGATGCGCTCGCCGTTGAGGAAGGTGCCGTTGGTGGAGTCGAGGTCCTCGATCACGGGCACACCGTCGCGCAGGCAGATGCGCGCGTGGCGGCGCGAGAGCTCCCCGCTGGGATCGCTCAGCACCAAGTCGGCCGACTCGTCACGACCGAGGACCAGCTCCCGGCCGACGGCCGCCATGCGCCCGGCGTCCGGACCGTCCAGTACGCGCACCTCGCCGATCAAGCGGTCCGGCGGCGGGGGTGGCGTGGTCCCCACGCGGTCAGCCATCAGCGCTCGCCGGTGGTCATCTGCCAGCCCCTTCGTCCCGGCGCAGGCACCGGCCGTAGCTCGCCACTTCTCTCACCTCTGGTGGACGTCGTCGGGGACGGAACTTTACCCGAGAGCCGGCGAGGAGCGCGGGCGGCTGGCGGCGAGCCCGGTCTGGTAGGTTCGCCGCCGATGACCAGGGTGGTCGTGGTCGGAGCGGGGATCGGAGGGCTTGCAACCTCGATCGCTCTGCACCGCAGCGGCGTGGAGGTGATCGTGCTGGAGCGAGCCGCGGCTCTCGCCGAGGTTGAGCTGGGCGCCGGCATAACGCTGTGGGCCAACGCGATGCTGATGCTCGACCGCCTGGGCGTGGGGGACACGATCAGGGAGCGCGGGGCCGTATTGCGCTGCTTCGAGCAGCGCACCGCGCGCGGGCGGCTGCTCACGCGCTGGCCGCTCGAAGAGATGGGGCGTCGCGCAGGCGCGCCCATCTGCGCGATCAGCCGGCCCGACCTGCACTCGGCGCTCGCGCGGGCGGGCGGCGAGCGCGTCAAGGCGGGCTGCGAGGTCGAGCGCTTCGAGCTGGCCGACGGCTCCGTGCGCGTGGCGCTGAGCAGCGGCTCGCAGGAGGCCGGGGACGTGCTGGTGGGAGCCGACGGGCTCGAATCGACGATCCGCAGGCAGCTGCATGGAGCGCACCCGCCGCGGCACTCGGGGCTGACGACGTGGCGCGCCAGCGTCCCCTACGACGAGGCGATCGCACCGGACGTCGACTTCGTCGCGTGGTGGGGCTCGGGCACGAGGTTCGTCGCCTTCCGCTCGGGGCCGGAGCGGCTCAGCTGGGAGGGCATCGTGACGAGCCCGCCGGGCGGCGAGGACCCTCCGGGGGCGCGCAAGCAGGCCGCGCTCGCACGTTTCGAAGACTTCACCGAACAGGTCGAGCGCATGATCGACGCCACCAGCGAGGAGGCGATCTTCCGCACCGACGTGGTCGACCGCCGGCCCGACCGGCACTGGGGCAGCGGGCGGGTGACGCTGCTCGGCGACGCTGCCCACCCGATGACGTTCGCGGTCGGGCAGGGCGCGGCGCAGGCGCTCGAGGACGCGGACGCGATCGGCCGCGCGCTCGGCGAGTCGGGCGACCTGGAGGCCGCTCTGCGCAGCTACGAGCGCTCGCGGATCGCGCGCGCAGCGCACTTCCAGACGCTAGCCTGGCGGCTGGCGCGCGCGGGGACCCTCGAAAGCCGCCCGGCCCAGCTGGTGCGCAACGCGGCCTTGGCGCTCACCTCGCCGATCGTCTGCCGCCTGCTGGAGAAGGACATCACGCTGCCGGCGTGAGCTCGCCCGCGCCGCTTGCGCTCTCGCTCACGGCTCGTCCGCGCCGAGGAGCTGCCAGGCGCCGTCGCGCAGTCGCATGCGCACGCTCTGGCCCTCGCCGA
>JASHYF010000003.1 GCA_030043235.1 Solirubrobacteraceae bacterium
CCAGAGCAGAGAAACGCCTCTGGATTCGGCGCATGTACCTGAGCAATCTGCCGTTCTTGGCCCCCGCTTACATACTGCTGGCGATCCTTGGAGTGCCCCGGTGGCTCTGGGTGGTCCTCGTCCTATGTGCGGGAGCCTGGCTTTGCGGGTTCGCTCTCATCAACGTCGAAATCTGGCGCGACCGAAGACGCCAAGGCCCCGCAGCCTAAGTCATTTTTCCGCGGCAAGTAGCTACTACGGCCATCATTTCGGCATGCCACGTGTCGAGAAGGCGAAGAGATTTGCGACCAGATGTTAGATACGAGCACGTCCATATGTTAGCTTTGATCCATGGCCTATCGGCGGCGGATCATCGACGACACGCTCGACGAGCTTCTCCCCCATCTGGCGGCGATCGCGCTGGAGGGGGCCAAGGGCGTAGGCAAGACGGCCACCGCTACTCGGCGTGCCGCGACGGTTCTGTCGCTCAACAACCCGAACGAGCACGCAGCCCTCGCCGGCAATCTCGACCTCGTTACGCAGGTGCCGCCGCCGGTGCTGATCGATGAGTGGCAACTCGAGCCCAGTGTTTGGGACCGGGTTCGCCGGGCGGTCGACGACGACCCCACCGGCGGACGCTTCCTGCTGGCCGGGTCCGCGGGCGCAGCTCCAGGGGTCCGCATCCACTCTGGTGCGGGCCGGATCGTCAGCCTGGCGATGCGGCCGATGGCATTCAGCGAGCGTGGCGTCGGTCACCCAGCCGTCTCGCTTGGCGCCCTGCTGAAGGGTGAGTCGCACGAGATCGGCGGAACCTCCGATATCGACGTACCCACGTACGCCGACGAGATCCTCCGGTCCGGCTTCCCCGGCATCCGCGATCTGCCCGAGCGGGCGCGGCAGCTCCAGCTCGACAGCTACGTCGCTCGCATCGTCGAGCGCGAGCTGCCCGAGAATGGCATCAGCGTTCGCCGCCCGGGCGCGCTGCGGGCGTGGCTGGCCGCGTACGCGGCGGCAACAGCAACCAACGCCGCGTACAGCACCATTCTCGACGCCGCCACCCCGGGCGAGGGCGACAAGCCGGCTCGCCAGACCACCGCAGCGTATAGAGAGCACCTGCAACGGATCTTCGTCCTCGATCCGTTGGAGGCGTGGATACCAACCTTTGCCCCCCTCAAGCGACTCACCTACACACCCAAGCATCATCTGGTCGACCCCGCCATCGCCGCACGGCTCGTCGGCATCGACAAGGCCGGCCTACTGCGCGGCGAGGGCAACCGCATCTCCGCAGTCACAGGCACGTGGCTCGGCGCGCTGTTCGAGTCACTCGTGACCCAGTCGCTCCGGGTCTATGCCAGTGCCGCCACTGCCAGGGTGGGCCACCTGCGCACGAAGAACGGCGATCACGAGATCGACGCGATCGTCGAAGGCGAGAACCGATCGTGCATTGCGATCGAGGCGAAGCTGAGCAACACCGTCGATGATCACGACGTCAAGCACCTCAACTGGCTCCATCAGCAGATCGGCGACAGGCTGGTCGACCGGATCGTGGTCTACACGGGCAGATTCGCCTACCGCAGACCGGACGGCGTAGCAGCTGTTCCGCTCGCACTCCTCGGACCCTGAACGAGACTCCGCACGCTCAAGCCGACGAGCGCGGAGCCCGAAGTCGATTCACTGTAGCTCCGCACGCCCCGGGTGCTGCTCCAAAGCTCCAAAGACAGTCGCCAACCCGGAGCTCTTCTGGGCCAGCCCCTTGCTCGGGAGCTGGGCCAGTTCGATCTTCGTAAGCGATGGCGCCCCCAAAAGCCAAAAGCCAACGATTTGCAGCTGAAACGAGGAACGAATGGACCTGGTGGGAATCGAACCCACTCCGTTGGGGCTTGAAAACCCGCTTGGCGCCGACCTGGCCAGGTCCTTCGCGCCCAGGCACGCTACCTGCTCGCGCGCTCCGCTGAGCGGACTTCCTTCGGCCTGCGGCGCAGAGCGGACTTCCTTCGGCCTGCGGCGCATAGCCGAGCCATATCGAACTTTAAGCCTGCGCTCAGGAACGCGCAAGCAGCGCTTCAGGAACGCCCGCCACCCTTGCCTGGATGCTCGTCATCCTCCTCCCCCTCATCTGGCTGGCCGTGACGGCGTCGGTCGTCACGGCCTGCCGGATCGCCGCACGCGCTGACGGCCGTCCCCAACGGCGAGCGCGAGACCACTAGCACTCCGGGCGGGTCCCGCCCGGAGTGACACCGCCGGCACTCCGGGGCACCTCGCGCCCCGGAGTGCTGTGCTTAGAGGTCTCAGTGGACGTCGTGCGTGGGGTCAGTCACCCGCTAGGCCGACGCGGCCGGCGCCTGAGGCGCGATCGGGTGCGAGACCGCCGCTCGCGGCTCAGGTCTGAGGTTCAGCAACCAGTTCAGCGCCGGGAGCACGAACAGGATCGCGCCGAGCACGATCAGGATGATCCCCGAGAGGATCGCGATGCTGCCGATCTGCGCCCAGCCCCAGGCGTTGAGCAGCAGGCCCTTCAGCGTCTCGCCCGTAAACAGCTCCGTGCGCTCACCCGCGAGCTTTTCGCTCTTCATCCCTCCGGCGATCCATTTTTCGCTCACCTGCGAGTACGTCAGCCCGCCGGCGATCTTGTTCATGTCGGGACCCAGCTGGTCGTTGGCGAACATTTTCGCTTGCCCGCCAGTCAGCACCTGCTTTCCGGCTTCGCCCTTGAGGGCCGGCCACTCAGCCGGCTTGGGGAAGAAGATCTTCTGCGGGCCCAGCTGATCACGGACCACTTCATGTGAATAGTTGCCTCCGATTATCGCAAGGATTCCAATAACGATCAGCCCCACCGCAGCGCCCGTGGCGATCGGCGTCAGGCTGGTGATTTTGCTCAAGAAAGTACGCATGACATCCCCTCTATTTTGGTTGGTTACTTGGATGAGGACACCCCTCGTTCTTCAGGGAGGCCTCTTCTTGATGCCTCAAGTCTGCTCGCCGGCGCGCGGCAGGGCATCCGCTCGCGACCGTGGTGACGATCGGGGAAGCACCGACAACATGGTTGCGGGTTTTCACTGAGGCACGCGCCCGAAACCTGCCCGGCCGCGGAGTGCCAGGCGGGCCAAGCGCCGCCCCCCGGGCGACTGCGCCCGTCGAGCCGGCCGGTCAGCCTCGGCAAGCGCTCACGCGCGACAGCTGTCGCTCACCGGCACTTCCAGCGGCGCGCCCGCCTCGGGCGGCGGATCGACCTTGCACCAGGTCAGCCTCCGCGTACGCTCGTCAGTTACCGCCAGGAACGGATAGCCGATGCCGGCGCTGCGCGCCGTGCAATCGAACGGCGCCCGCCCCCCGCGCGCGGCGCCGCTCGCGCTGCAGCTCACGCCCTGCAGCGGTCCCGTCAGTTCCCCGTGGGCGATGCGACCGCGGACGTCCTCGCCGATCGCCCGCCGCAGCGCGTCCGGCAGAGACGTGCCAGGGCTCAGGGCGGCGGTGTGCGGCGCCTCGTCCTGCGCGATCGCGACGCGACCCTCGCGGTTCGCTTCCGCCTGCGCTGCCGCTTCCGCCTGCGAGGAGCCCGAGTCGCCGCCCCCGCCGCTCCCGCCGCCGCTGCCGCGCACGGCGATTGCGATCGCCGCGATCGCCGCCGCGTACACCGCAATCGTGATCAGCCAGCGCGTGCGCAGCCGCAGTGACCGCCACGCCCGCAGGAGCTTGCGCATGGCCCGATCGTAGGCCACGCGCGTGCTCGAGCCTCCTGGTAGTCTTCAGGCGAACCTGGACCGGCAAGGGGAGGGATGAGGATGGCAGGGAAGACCGACTCGGCGCAATCGACGATCGCCCCGCGTGGCCCGGCGCGCAGGCTGCGGTCCGCGCCGCGCCTCCCGCTCGCCTTGCTCGCCATCGCGCTGCTCGCCGGCGCCCTGCTGAGCAGCCCCGCCTCGGCGCGCGTGCCCGGCGTTGCAGTGCGAGCTGACCTGAAAGCCCCCAAAGTCACTCGCCAGCCCGCCAGCATCACCGTCGAAGAAGGACAGCGCGCGAGCTTCGAAGCGACCGCCAGCGGCGATCCCGCGCCGAGCGTGCAGTGGGAAATCTCGACCGACGGCGGTGGCACGTGGAGCCAGATCGAAGGAGCCACTGAAGAAACGCTCACGATCGCGAGCGCCAAGACCTCCGAAGACGGCGACGAGTTCCGCGCCGTGTTCACCAATTCCTCGGGCACGGCCACCAGCAAACCCGCGACGCTGACCGTCCACAACCGGCCCGTGGTGACCGGACAGCCCGCCAGCGTGACCGTCGAAGTGGGCCAGAGCGCGAGCTTCGAAGCGCAGGCCTCCGGATTCCCCGCCCCCACCGTGCAGTGGGAACTCTCGACCGACGCGGGCGGCAGCTGGAGCCAGGTCGAAGGCGCCACCTCCGATGAGCTCACGATCGCGGAAGCCAAGGCGCCCGAAAGCGGCGACGAGT
>JASHYF010000295.1 GCA_030043235.1 Solirubrobacteraceae bacterium
TCCAGCGGCGCGGTGAGGCCGGCGCGGTCGAGGTAAACGCTTACGACCTTCGAGCCGGGCGCGAGCGAGGTCTTGACCCACGGCTTGGAGCGCAGGCCGCGGGCGAGCGCGTTGCGCGCGAGGATGCCCGCGCCGATCATGACCGAGGGGTTGGAGGTGTTGGTGCAGCTGGTGATCGCGGCGATGACCACATGACCGTGGTCGAGCTCGACCTCGGTGCCGTCGGCGAGCGTGCAGCGCGCAGCGGTGGCGGTCTTCACGCTCGCGCCGCCGTCGCCCTTTTCGATGTAGCTCGGACCCCCGTCGTGGGGGCGCGGGCGATCGTTGCCGTTCGCCGGCGGGTCGCTCGAGGGAAAGCTCTCCGCGGCGGCCTCGTCGCGCTCGTCGTACTCCTGTACGTAGCCCCCGAGCGCCTCGTGGAACGACTCGCGGGCGTGGCTCAGCGCGACGCGGTCCTGGGGGCGCTTGGGTCCGGCGAGGCTCGGTTCGACCGAGCCGAGGTCCAGCTCCATGTGGTCTGAGAAGCTCGGCTCTTCGGAGTGCTCGGCGTGCCACAGGCCCTGCTCCTTGGCGTAGGCCTCGACGAGCGCGATCTGCTCGGGTGCGCGACCGGAGAGCTCGAGGTAGGCGAGCGTCTCGGCGTCGATCGGGAAGATCGCGCACGTGGATCCGAACTCCGGCGACATGTTGCCGATCGTCGCTCGGTCGGCTATCGGCAGGCCCTCCAGGCCTGCCCCATAAAACTCGACGAACATGCCCACGACGCCCCGCTCGCGCAGCATCTGCGTGACCGTGAGCACGAGGTCGGTGGCCGTGGAACCCTCAGGCAGCTGCCCGTACAGGCGAAAGCCGAGCACCTGCGGGATCAGCATGGACATCGGCTGGCCGAGCATCGCGGCCTCGGCCTCGATGCCGCCGACGCCCCAGCCGAGCACGCCGAGACCGTTGACCATGGTGGTGTGCGAGTCGGTGCCGACGAGCGTGTCGGGGTAGGCCTGCGGCCGCCCGGATCCGGGACGCTCGCCGGTGAAGACGACGCGGGCGAGGTACTCGAGGTTGACCTGGTGGACGATGCCCGTGTCGGGCGGCACGACGGCGAAGTTGTCAAACGCCGCCTGCCCCCAGCGCAGGAAGCGGTAGCGCTCCTGGTTTCGCTCGAACTCGCGCTCGGCGTTCACGCGGAAGGCGTCGCGCGTGCCGAACGCGTCGACCTGCACGGAGTGGTCGATCACGAGCTCGGCCGGCGCGAGCGGGTTGATCTTCGCCGGATCGCCGCCCATGTCGGCCATCGCATCGCGCATGGCGGCGAGGTCGACGACGGCGGGCACGCCGGTGAGGTCCTGCATGAGCACGCGCGCGGGGGTGAAGGCGATCTCCTTGCTCGGCTGCGCCTCGGCGTCCCAGCTGGCGAGCGCTTCGACGTCCGCGGCTGTGACCGAGCCGCTGCCCTCGGTGCGCAGCAGGTTCTCGAGCAGCACCTTCAGCGAGAACGGTAGCCGCGTGACGTCGAAGCGCTGCTGCAGCGCGTCGAGGCGGAAGATCTCATAGCTGCGCCCGCCGACAGCGAGCGTGTCCCTGGCGCCAAAGGTGTTCTCGGACATAGGCATCGCCTCCGGTGCGATCGCGGGCTTTCAGATCTGCTTGCAGTCTCGCAGACCGAGTCAGCGAACCGGCTCGGACGTGCGTGAGGCGGCCGTGGTCCCGGCGCCTTGGGGTCAGCGAACGGGCTCCCTCTACGGGGACGATGCGGACGCGCGCGTGACGCGGCCCTTTCCCTGGCGCTTGGAGCGCAGCAGCGCGGCGTCGCAGGCTTCGAGCAGCTCGGTGGTGCTCATCGGCGCCTGCCACTGGGCGACGCCGATCGACGCCGAGACGCCCGCGCCGACGCCGTCGTGCGCGGGGATTGCGCGCAGCCGCTCGAGCGCGCGGGCGGCTGCGGCGGCGGCGCTGTCGAGCGCGGCGTTGGGCAGGATCACGACGAACTCGTCGCCGCCGTAGCGCGCCACACGGTCGAACGCGCGGAACTCGCCGACGAGGGCGTGCACGACGTCGCGCAGCATCACGTTGCCGGCCTGGTGGCCGTGGCGGTCGTTGACGAGCTTGAAGTCGTCGAGGTCGATCAGCAGGCAGGACAGCAGCCCCCCGGTGCGGGTCGCGCGGCCGATCTCCTCGTCCAACCGGCGGCGCATCGCGCGGTGGTTCATGCAGCCCGTGACCGCGTCGGTGCCCGCCTCGGCGCGCGCTCGCGTGAGCGCGAGGGCGGTTGCGGCCTGCTCGACGAGCGCGGCAGCGAGCTCGACGTCAGCGGGGGTGAAGGCCTCGGATTCGCGGCGCACGAGCACGACCACCGCCTCTATCTCGCCGCGCTCGGCGAGCGGCAGCAGCAGCGCGCTGCCGGCGACGCCGGTCTCGGCCAGGCGGGGGATGCTCGCACCCAGCCCGTCGGCGTCCGCGGCCAGGAAGCGGTTGTGCGTGCTCGCCACCCAGCTCACGCCAGGCGGGCGCTCGGCGCGGGGCTGCAGATAGCTGAGGCGCCCGGTGCCGCCGAACAGGTACACGGCGACCAGCTCTTCCCGGTTCTCGCCGTCGGGCGCGAGGTGGTGGATCTGCACCTCCTCGGCGCCTGGCACGCTCAGCAGCTCTCGCGCGAGCGCGCGGAACATCGCGTCCGCGTCGCCGGCCGCGTCGGCGAGCGCGGTCAAGTGGCGGATCCCGGCGAGCAGGCGATCGAGGTCAGCGGACGACGACGAGGTATCCGTACCCGTAACGACATCCATAGCGACAATGTACGGCATACGACCCCCCGCGTGGGCGCGGAGACGATCGGGGGCGGCCATTGGCCGCCCCCGATCGCAACCTTGTGATCTGCTGCGCGCTCAGCCGAAGCGCACGGTGACGGTCGCGCTCGAGGATTTCGCGCCCTTCTGCTTGGGCACGAACCCAACCCGGACGTTCACCTTGAACGGGCGGTGCTTGCTGCGTCCCTTGCTCGTGAGCGGGATCTTGAGGGTCGTGGCTTTGCTCGCGCTGCCGAGCGTGCGCCTGGTGGTCGTCAGGTCCGAGCCGCTGCCGCTGATGCGTCCCGCGGCGTAGGTCTCGACCGTCAGGTAGAGGGTGTTCTTGATCACCTTGTGCCCGATGATCTGCACGCCGCATTCGCTCGGGGCGATGATCGTGTTCTGTTTGACCACGACACCGTTCTGGCCGGTGATCGTGGTCGGCATCACGAGCTTTTCCGTGCACATGTTCGTCGTCAGCCGTTCCGCCGCGAGCGCGGAGAAGGGGCCGAGCGGCAGGTTGACGGTGATGCTCGAGACGGGGACGTCGGGCGTGGCCTCGAAGTTCGTGGTCGTGACTTTTTTGGTGATGCGGGTCTTGCCTTCGACGATCACGCGCACGTTGTCGGCTTCCAGCACCAGCTCGAGGCTCGGGAATTCTTCCCCGGCGTGCGATACGAGGATCGCCGGGCCCGTCATCACGTTCGGGAGCGTCGGCGTCACCGCGGTCACGGTTCCCACCATCGATTCCTTGTTGCAGCTGAACGGGTTCGCTTCGAACGTCTTGGCCAGGCACGCTTTGTTCAGCGTGGTCAGGCGCGAGGGCAGCTGTTTGGGCAGCTGCACGAGCACCGACTTGACGTTCGCCTGCCCTGGCGCCTGCGTGATCGTCGTCACCAGGCTCGCGCCCTGTTCTTTGATCTTCGCCTGGTTGCCGGTGTACTTGCCGCTGGTGGATGCGGTGAACGTGGGCTTGAACGCGAGGCTGCTGCACCCTTCGACCGTCAGCGGCGACTTCAGGCCGGACTGGATGCTTCCGGACGTCGAGGTCAGGACGGATTCGGTTTCTAGACCCGTGCAGTGGGTCGGGTTGTACAGGAAGCCCTGCTTCGTGACGTTGACGCTGAGCGAGCGCAGCCGCACCGGCACGCCCTTCACGATCGTCGGCAGCGTCGCTTCGGACGTCACCCGCGTGGTGGTGGGATCGATGTTGATAGTCGCGCGCGTGACGATCTTGCCGAGGTTGAACGGTCCGGCGACCGCTTCGATCGGAACCAGCAGTCCGTACGGCGCTTTGTCGTAGGGCCCGGTCAGGTACACCGGTCCCGAGAACGTGAACGGGAAGCTACCGGCGCCCGCCGTGACGGTCGCGGTGCCGATCCTGCTCGCCGGCCCGCACGCGTCCTGCGAAGCCTGCGGTTCGGGGCACGGCGTCACGTCGGGAATCGCGCCGATGAGCCCTTCGGGCAAGGTCGTCTTGACCTTTTCGAGGTACTGTTCGCCGTCGTTTCGCGTCAGCTTGAAGTCATAGGAGGTGTGCGCGCCGGCGGTCGGCGTGTCGCCTTCGGTCGACTGGCCGAGGTTGAACGGCAGCGAGGCGGCGCACCCCGTGATCGGCACGCCGAACGTGCCTTCTGCCGGGCGCACCCCTTCCGTCGCGACGGGCGTGAAGCTGTCGGCGCCTTCCGGCGTGCCGCATGCGAGCGGGTTTGCGACAGATGTGAGCGCACCGCGATTGAAGTGCAGCGTCAGGCTGTTGAACTGCTGTTCGGGGTTTTCGTCGAAGATCGTGGTGAGCTGGCCGGTGGCTTCATTGGGGATGACTTCAGCTTTGAGCCGCACCGACACGCCGTAGCGTTTCGAGTTGGCGACGACGTAGACGGTGTACGGCGGACCCGTGATGGGACCGGATTCGGGCCCGCCGAGATAGATGCTCCCGGTCAGCGAGCCTGCGGGCAGACCGGGCACTTCGAGCGTGTCTGTCCCCAGTTCGGAGCCCTGCGGACATTCGACGCCGAACGTTTCGCTGTGGATCCTCGCCTGGGCGGGCGTGCACGCTTCCAGCCCGGCCGCGGCCGAAGGGTTCAGCGTCATCCCTTCGGGCAGGGTGACGGTGGCCGTCTTGACCTGCGAGCTGTCGATTTCTTCTTCTCCCGAGAACTGCGGGAGGCTGAACTCGGTTGTGATCGGATCCGGTTCATCGCTCCCACCGGCTCCCGTGGTCAGGCTGAAGGTGGGATTGAAGGGATCTGCTTTGCAGTTCTGGAGGCCGATTAACGTTTCGTAGGGTCTTCTCGCCACTTCTCGCACGCCGCTTTCCAGGCTTTTCCGCATTTCCGCTTCCGTGCCCAGCGGGATGCTTTCCAGCGTCAGCGTCGTGGTGTGATTGCCGGGGCAGTTGGTCGCGTTCGTGATGAACGCGCCGTTACCGGCCCGCCCGTAGTCCTCCTGGCGTGAGCGGACGAGGGGGAGGAACGGCGAGACGGTGACTTCGAAGTAGTCGTGGTAGTCGCCCCGGCCGGTGCCCTTCGCTTCCTTGCCCCATTCGACATCGCCTTCGACGAGGGTGTGGGCGTAGTACTGTTCAGTATCTCCCGCTTTTCCATGTTCTGCGAGTATTTTCTCGGTGATGGGTATCGGGAGTTTGAGGGCGGCCCCGTAGAGCGCGCCGCGGGGACGCGGCGCGCTCTGTGGCTGGAGGTTGTAGAGCACGCCGGACAGGACGACGTCGCCCGCCGCTCCCGCATACGCGGTCGCCGATTCTTCCCCGATCACGGTGCTTTCCGGGCCCGTTTCGTCCGGTCCGAGGCCTTCTTCCTTGCACGTGGGCGCCTTGTAGAAGCCGAACGCAGGCTCTCCTTCTTCCCCGAATTCCTTCATGGTGCACTCAGGCACGTTCGGGGGACTGGTCACGAGCCCGGGCGCGACATCGACCCTGACGTGCGTCACGGCGGCGGCGGGGATGGCGTCATCGTGTTCGAAGCTCCCGGCGTGCGCAACGGTGAAATCGGTCACGCCCCAGGGGACGTGGCCGCCAGCCTGCGCGTAGCCTTCTTTTTCGGCTTCCGTGAGCCCAGGTTCGTAGGTTTCATCGAGCGGTTCATGGAGGAAGTCTTCGCCACCGGACGGTTTTTCGCCGCACGTTTCGTAGGCCGCCTTGCAGTTCATGCCCACGAACTTTTCGATCGCGAGGCTGGCCTGCGCGGCCGGCGCAGACAGCGCCACGCCTGCGCTCGCGAGCAGCACGGGGAACAGAAGACGAACCTTGGACCTCACAGCTACCTCCCTAT
>JASHYF010000296.1 GCA_030043235.1 Solirubrobacteraceae bacterium
CACGCACACGTTCTACGAGGTGGGCACGAGTGTCGTGCGCATCAGGATCCCCGGGGACCCGCAGTACGGGGCTACGGTCAGCGAACCGTTCACGATCCAGGTGAACACTGCGCCGCCGGCCACGCTCACACCCGAGGCGCCCGGCAACTCGACACTGCCCTCCGAAGGCCAGCTGTAGGGCTCCCCCCAACGTCGCCACGCACCGCAGAGGCTGCCCCAAGCCCGGGGGCGGCCTCTGCCGTGCGGATCAGGCGGCAACCGCGCGTGACTGCAGGTGCGCGCCGACCTTGCGCTTGACCCGCTGCAGCGCGTTGTCGACCGTCTTGGTGTCGCACGAGAGCCAGCCGCCCACCTGCTCGTAGGAGTAGCCGTCGAGGTACAGCGAGAGCACGCGGCTCTCGAGCTCCGAGAGCGCCGTCGAGAGGCAGCCCACGAGCGAGCGCAGCTCCTCCGAGGAGATCACCTGATTGACGGGGTCCTGGACGGACGGCCCCGGCAGCATCTGATCGAGCGTGGGCACGTCCTCGCCTGTGCCCGCGGGAGTCGAGGAGAACGACACGTACTGGTTCAGCGGCGTGTGCTTGTTGCGCGTGGCGGTCTTCACGGCGGTGATGATCTGCCGCGTGATGCACAGCTCGGCGAAGTTGCGGAAGCTCGACTCGCGATCCGTGCGGAAGTCGCGGATCGCCTTGTATAGACCGACGAGGCCCTCCTGGATGAGATCGTCGGAGTCCCCGCCGGCGAGGAAGTACGAGGATGCCTTCAGCCGCACGAAGCCGTGATAGCGCTTGACGAGATGGTCGTAGGCGAGACGGTCGCCCTGCTTGGCGAGGGCGATGAGGAACACATCCTCGACCTTAGCTTCAGAGTTAGAGTTCTGGGAGATTCGTGCCACGAGCAGATCCTTTCTTTGAGATCGCCTTTCCCATGGCGATCTCAGACGTTGCTCAGTGGCGCACTCCTCCCCTGGCGCCAACCCGCTGTTCAGTTTGATGCGCTGTCCCCCGTGCGGTTTCTCAACCTTAGGTTCAGCGTTATGTCGCGAGAGCGTTGCACAGTTATGAGACCTTGTCAAGCCGGGCCTGGCGGTTCTGCAAGATCTCGTACAGAAGCGCAGCCGCGGCTGCGCCGACGCCCAGCGACTCGATGTGGCCGAGCAGCGGCAGCGCGATCAACTCGTCGCAGGCGCCGGCCACCCGCGGTCGCAGGCCGCCGCCCTCGCTGCCCAGCACGAGCACCACCCCCGCACCGCTGTAGTCGAGCGTGTCGTATGCCACCGGCGCACGGACGCTCGGGCGCCCGGCGGCCGTGCGTGCGGCTGCGCTCGCCCCGTAGCACCAGCAGCCGCAGCGCCGCGCCTGGGCGAGGAAGTCCGCGAGGTTGCGCGCGCGTGCGACCGGCAGGTGCTCGACCGCCCCGGCGGAGGCCTTGCACACCGCCGCGGTCACCTCGGCCGCCCGCCGCTCGGGGATGACCACGCCGGCCGCGCCCACGCACTCCGCGGTGCGACAGATCGAGCCGAGGTTCTGCGGATCCTGCACCTGGTCGAGCGCCACCAGCAGGGGGTCAGCTCCGGCGAGCAGCGCATCCACGCTCGCGTACGGGTAGGTGCCCGCTTGCACGCACACGCCTTGGTGCGCGGCGGAGCCGCAGCGATGCTCGATCTCCTGCGCCGAGACCACCCGCAGCGCGACGTCCGCCAGCCACGGCTCGCGCGCGGCGCCGGCAGTCGCCCACACCTCCCCGACGCTGGCCGCGCGCCGTCCGCGCAAGGCCTCTTTGACGGGGTTACGGCCGTAGACGATCACCGGGGGATCAGCTCGAACCCGCCGGTCACATCACGGACCTCCCAGCCGAGCGCTGCGATCTCCTCGCGCAGCTCGTCGGCGGCCTCGAATTCGCGCTCGCTGCGGGCCTGCTCACGTCTCTCGGCGAGCTCTCGGACCTCGGGAGGAGCCTGCTCGTCCGGCGTCAGCAGGTCCTCCAGACCGACCGTGCTCAGCATCTCACGGAGATGCCCGTCGCCCCGCGCGCCAAGCTGCCCGGCGCCTCGCATCCACTCCCACAACTGTGCGAGCGCCAGCGGCGTGTTGAAATCGTGCGCGAGCGCATCGAAGAACGCGTCAACGGAGGTGCGCAGGTGGCGCTCGTCGTCGGAGGCGCGGCAGCGCGTATCGCCCGGGCCGAGTCGACGAGCGACCTCTCTGATGCGATTGACGTTCGCCTGCGCCTGCTCGAGGGCCTGCTCGGAGAACGCGAGCGGCTGGCGGTAGTGGCCGGAGATCAGGTACATGACCACAGCGTGTGGCCCGTAGCGCTCGATCACCTCGTGCAGCGGCGCGATGTTTCCCACCGACTTGGCCATCTTCTCGCCGGTGAACTGGATCATGCCGTTGTGCACCCACAGCCTCGCGAGCTCCGCGCCACGGGCCGCGCGCGTCTGCGCGGCCTCGTTCTCGTGATGGGGAAACACCAGGTCCGAGCCGCCGCCGTGGATGTCGAAGCCCACGCCGAGCAGCTGCTCGGCCATCGCCGAGCACTCGATGTGCCATCCCGGCCGCCCCGGTCCCCACGGCGCCTCCCAGACGGTGTCCTCGCCGGGCTTGTGCGCCTTCCACAGCGCGAAGTCCAGAGGGTCTTGCTTGCGCTCGAGGGGGTGGGTGGGATCCCAATCTCCCTCGCCTTGGTCCATGTTCTCCAGCTGCCGGTGCGAGAGGCTGCCGTAGGCGGGGTCCGAGCGCACGCGGAAGTAGACGTCGCCGTCGGCCGCATAGGCGTGGTCGCGCTCGATCAGCGTCTCGATCAGCGAGACGATCGGGCCGATCGTCTCCGAGGCGA
>JASHYF010000297.1 GCA_030043235.1 Solirubrobacteraceae bacterium
GCGAGCTGATGTCCGCGCAGATGCCCTCGGGCCCGGAGCGGCAGGCGAGAGTGCCCGCAGCCCACGAACGCAAGGCGATCTCGCTGTTCCAGCGCGACATCGTCGTCGCCGCGCTGATCGACAGCCTCAAGAAGCTCGACCCGCGCGTGCAGATCCGCAACCCCGTGATGTTCGTGGTGGAGATCGGCTCGGTCATCACCACGGTCACGTGGCTGATCCAGGTGTTCGGCGGAAAGCCCCTCGGCGGCGGTCACGATCCCGCCTGGTTCACGTTCGTCATCGCCGTATGGCTGTGGCTGACGGTGGTGTTCGCCAACATGGCCGAGGCGTTCGCCGAGGGCCGCGGGCGCGCCCAGGCCGACACGCTGCGCGCGATGCGCAAGGAGACCGTCGCAAAGCTGCGCGACGGCTCCACCAAGGCCGCCTCGGAGCTGACGCGCGGCGACGTCGTGATCGTCACCGCGGGCGATCTGATCCCGGGCGACGGCACGGTGATCGAGGGCATCGCCACGGTGGACGAGTCCGCGATCACGGGCGAGTCCGCCCCCGTCATCCGCGAGTCCGGCGGCGACCGCAGCGCGGTTACGGGCGGCACGCGCGTGACGTCCGATGAGATCGTCGTGGAAATCACCCAGGAGCCGGGCAAATCGTTCCTCGATCGCATGATCGCGCTCGTCGAGGGGGCGGAGCGGCGCAAGACACCGAACGAGATCGCGCTCAACATCCTGCTCGCGGCGCTGACGCTGATCTTCATGATCGTGATCGCCACGCTGCGCCCGTTCGGGCTGTTCGCCGGCACGGCGATCTCGGAGACGACGCTGATCGCGCTGCTCGTGGCGCTGATCCCGACGACCATCGGCGCGCTGCTGTCCGCCATCGGCATCGCCGGCATGGACCGCCTGGTGCGGCGCAACGTGCTCGCGCTCTCCGGTCGCGCGGTCGAGGCCTCGGGCGACGTGGACGTGCTGCTGCTCGACAAGACCGGCACGATCACGCTCGGCAATCGCCTGGCCTCGGAGTTCATCCCCATGCCGGGCGTCCCCGAGTCGGAGCTGGCGGAGGCCGCGCAGCTCTCCTCGCTGGCGGACGAGACGCCCGAGGGTCGCTCGATCGTGGTGCTGGCCAAGCAGTACGGCATCCGCGAGCACGACATGTCCACGCTGCATGCACAGTTCGTGCCGTTCACCGCGCAAACGCGCATGAGCGGCGTGGACTTCGACGGCCAGCAGCTGCGCAAGGGGGCAGGCGACGCGATCATCGAGCTCATCGAGCACGAAGGCGGCTCGCCGCCGCCGGAGCTGCAGGCGGAGCTCGACCGCATCGGCCGCGAGGGCGGCACACCGCTGGCGGTCTCGCGCGACAACCAGGTGCTGGGCGTGGTCTACCTCAAGGACACGATCAAGGAGGGGATGAAGGAGCGCTTCGACCAGCTGCGCGCGATGGGCATCAAAACGATCATGGTCACCGGCGACAACCGCCTGACGGCCGCCAAGATCGCCGAGGAGTCCGGCGTCGACGACTTCCTCGCGGAAGCCACCCCCGAGGCCAAGCTCGCGCTGATCCGCGAACAGCAGGCCGACGGGCGGCTCGTGGCCATGACCGGCGACGGCACGAACGACGCCCCGGCGCTTGCGCAGGCGGACGTGGGCGTAGCGATGAACACCGGCACCCAGGCCGCACGCGAGGCCGGCAACATGGTCGACCTGGACTCCAACCCGACGAAGCTGATCGAGATCGTCGAGGTGGGCAAGCAGCTGCTGATCACGCGCGGCGCGCTCACCACCTTCTCGATCGCCAACGACGTCGCCAAGTACTTCGCGATCCTGCCCGCGATCTTCATCTCCACGTACGCCGCCACCGCCGGCGGCAAGGGCCCCCTGCACGTGCTCAACGTCATGGGCCTCGGCGACCCGCACTCGGCGATCGTCTCGGCGGTGATCTTCAACGCGATCATCATCCCGCTGCTGATCCCGCTCTCCCTGAAGGGCGTGCGCTACCGCCCGATCGGCGCGAGCGCGCTGCTGCGTCGCAACCTGTGGATCTACGGCCTCGGCGGGATCGTCGCGCCGTTCATCGGCATCAAGCTGATCGACCTGATCGTGCACAACCTGCTCGGCGGCTAGCACCTCCGAGGCGCCAGCCCCGCGCCAGGCCCGCCAGTCGGGCCGATGCCGAGACCTGTGGCCGGCCGGGCCGGCGGCGAGCCAGGTGCGAACGTGGCGGCGGTGAGCCAGGTGCGAACGGGGCGGCGGCGAGCGGAGTGGCGTTGCACGCCCGGTATCGTGTGCGCCGGTGAGCCGGGAAGCCTGGTCGGCACTGTGCCCTCGTGTCGCCCAGCCCTGGTAGCCCAATGCGTCCTCGCTCCCTTCTCTCCAGCAGCCTCGTGCCCTCGGCGTGGCGCCGCGAGGCGCTGCGCACGAACCTGTGGCTCGTGCCGACCGCCGAGATCGTGCTCGCGGTCGCGCTGTTCGCCGGCACATACGCGATAGATCGCTCCGCGGCCGACGGTGCGATCCACCTGCCTGGATGGATCGCCAACGGCAGCGCCGACGCCGGGCGCACGATCCTCACGGCGATCGCCGCGGCGGTGATCACGGTCGTGACGCTCGTCTTCTCGATCACGATCGTCACGCTCACGCTCGCCTCCACGCAGTTCGGGCCGCGCATGCTGCGCAACTTCATCCGCGACCGCGTGACGCAGCTGACGCTCGGGACGTTCGTGGCGACGTTCGTGTACGCGGTGCTCGCGCTCGCCGCCGTCGGCTCGGCCGAGCATGGCGCGTTCGTGCCGCACCTGTCGATCACGGTGACGATGGCGCTGGTGATCGTCGACGTGGCCGTTTTGGTCGTGTTCATCGACCACATCGCCAAGTCGATTCAGCTGCCGCAGGTGATCGCCTCGATCGCCGGCGACCTCGCGCGCGCGATCGACGCCGAGCCCCGGCGCCCGTCGCAGGCGCAGCTGAAGGCCGGGCCGTCGCTGGCGGAGCTGGAGCGGCGTCTGGACGAGGACAGCGCCATCGTGCGAGCCCCGCGCAGCGGCTACCTGCAGTTCGTGCGCATCGACACGCTGATCGACATCGCCGCTGGCAGCGGCGCGGTCATCCGCCTGCTGCACCGCCCCGGGCACTTCGTCGTCGAGGGCCAGCCGCTGGCGCACGTGTGGCCCGCCGCCGCCGCGCCCGCCGTCACGCGGGCGCTCGGGGGCGCTCATGCGACCGGACCGCATCGCACGCTCACGCAGGATCTCTCCTTCGCCGTCGACCAGCTCGTGGAGATCGCCATACGGGCGCTCTCGCCTGCGGTCAACGACACGTTCACCGCGCTCGCCTGCATCGACTGGCTCGGGGACGCGCTGTGCAAGATCGCCGTGCGCTGGCACCCGGAGGCGGTGCATCGCGACGCGACCGGGCGCGTGCGCGTGATCATCGTCACCGCCGGTTTTCGCCGCCTGGTCGAGCGCGCCCACGAGAAGATCCGCCAGGCCAGTCGCGGGATGCCCGCGGTGATGATCCGCCAGCTCGACGGGCTGGCCAAGATCCTGAGCTACGCCTCAGAGGAGCAGCGCGAGGTGCTGCTCGAACAGGCCGAGATGATCCTGCTCGCGTGCGAGGAGTCGGTGCCGGATGCGAACGACCGCACCGACGTGCGCGATCACTACGAGGCCGTGCTCGCGGTCAGCGGCCGGACGGAATAGCGCTGAGGGAGACGCTCGCACCCCGGCCGCCACCGGGTGCACCACAATGCCCCCATGCCCGACGAGCGGGGACACCTGAAGGTCTTCATCGGCATGGCCCCCGGCGTGGGCAAGACCTACCGCATGCTGCAGGAGGGGGTGGCGGAGGCGGACAGCGGGCGCGACGTGGTGATCGGCTACCTGGAGCCGCACGGGCGCGCCGAGACGGTCGCGCAGGCCCAGGGCCTGGAGATCGTCCCGCGCCGGCGCGTCACCTACCGCAGCACGCCGCTCGAGGAGATGGACCTGCCGGCGGTGCTCGCGCGCAGGCCCGAGCTGTGCCTGATCGACGAGCTCGCGCACACGAACGCTCCCGGCGTGGAGCACGAGAAGCGCTACGAGGACGTGCGCGACGTGCTCGACGCGGGGATCGACGTGTTCTCGACCGTCAACGTCCAGCACCTGGAGAGCCTCAACGACCAGGTCACCCAGCTCACGGGCTCGCGCACGCGCGAGACGATCCCCGACGAGGTGCTCTCGATGGCGGACGAGGTCGTGCTCATCGATCTGACCCCCGAGGCGCTGATCGCCCGGCTGCGCGCCGGCAAGGTCTACGCCCCCGAGCGCGTCCCCGCGGCGCTGAACAACTTCTTCAAGATCGAGAACCTGGCCGCGCTGCGCGAGACGGCCCTGCGCCAGGTCGCCGAAGACGTCGAGGTCAAGCGCCTCGAGCGCGAGCCGAGCCCGCTGCCGCGCCGCGACGAGGAGGGCCTGGTCGTGCTCACGCAGGACGGGGGGCCCCAGGCGATCGCCGAGCGCCTGCTAGCGCTGGCCACGCTCGCGCCCCACTCCGAGCGCATCGTGCGCCGTGCCTGGCGCTCGGCCCAGCGCCTGGACGCCGAGCTCGACGTGCTCGTCGTGCGCCCGCCCGGTCGCCCGCCGAGCTCCGAGGACCGCAAGCGCCTGGAGGAGCTCAGGCGCCTGACGGCGATGCTCGGAGCGCGCCTGCGCGTCGAGGAGGGCGAAGATGTGGCCATGGTCGCCATCAGGATCGCCCGCTCGATCGGCGCCACGTATGTGCTGATGGGCACGCCCGCCGAGCCTCGCGGCCTCGCCCGGCTTGCAGGCGGCTCCGAGCGCTCGCTGCTGATGCGCCTGCTGCGCGGGCTGCCCGGCGTGGACGTGCGCGTCGTCGCCGATCCCACGCTTCGCTCGGCGGCCGCCTCCGGCACGGCGCCCGCCGAGGATGGCGCCAGCTGATCGCCTCGGCCCGGGCGGGCCTGCCAGCGCGCCGCGCCGGGCCGCGAACGCGACCGCGCGGGCAAAGCGAACGCGCTCCCAGGCTAAACGGACGGCTAAACAGCGTCTAAAACCATCTAAAAATCGCGCGGCGAGGCAGGGTGTGGGCCAAGGGTCGCGTAAGACTGTCGGGCGCGCACGCAACCGTCCGGCAGCTACCTTGTTGCGCATTGCCATGAGAACACTTCCCCGCCGCTCATCGCTCGCCGTTCTGCTCCTGCTCGCCGCGCTCGTCCTGGGGGTGATCGGCCAGTCGGCCGCCGCCGGCAAGGCTCGCGCCCATTCGACCGGGGCGCGCAAGTCGAGCGCCCATGCCGCCAACTCCCCTCTCGTGGGCCTCGGCAACCAGAGCGCCAAGATGTTCAGCAACCCCTTGTACACGCAGCTGCATACGAAGATCGTGCGGTATGTCGCTCCCTACGACGCCGTCGCGCACCCCTATTCGCTCGATCAGGCGATCACGTTCATCCACGACGCCGAAGCCGACGACGAGGAAGTCCTCGTCGCCTTCTATCACTCCGAATACACCCCCACGAAGCTGCCCAACCTGGAGAGCTACCAGCGCGACGTGCAGAGGTTCATCAAGCTGTTCCCCCACGTCCGTGTGTACGAGGCGTGGGACGAGTCCAACCGCGGCAACGAACCGCACCTGTTCTCGAGCCCCTCGGCGAGCAGGACCGCCCAGTACTACCAGGAGCTCCTGCGCGTGTGCAGGGGCTGCACGGTGATCGGACTGGACGTCCTCGACAACCCGGGCATCCAGGGGACGCTGCAGTACATCGCGGAATTCAGGCAAGAGGTCGGCAAACTCAAGACGATCATGCCCTCGATCTGGGGGCTGCACAACTACTCCGACGTCAACCGCCTGGAAGGCTGGCGCACGCGCGACCTGGTGAAGGCGCTCGGCGGGCAGGTGTGGCTGACGGAGACCGGCGGCGTCGTGAAGTTCGGCACGGCCTTTCCGAACAAGCACGGCTCGGGGATCAAGCGCGCGGCGAAGGTGCTCAAGTTCGTGTTCGCGCTTGCCAGCAGCGTGCCGCAGATCAAGCGCGTGTACATCTACGACTGGAACGGCGGCACGAGCTCCACCCGCTTCGACGCCGGGCTGACGAACGCGCACGAACAGCCGCGCGAAGGCTATGTGGTGGTTTGCAAGGCGCTGCGCGCCGTCAAATGCAACGTGAAGACGGTCGACAACTGACGGCTGCGCGCCGAGCGCCGGTCCCCCGGTGAGCGCCCGCGCCGAGCGCCGACGC
>JASHYF010000298.1 GCA_030043235.1 Solirubrobacteraceae bacterium
CCACTTCGTGACCGAGGCCCGCTACCACGGCGCCGAGGTGGTGTCGATCGCGCCCGACTACAACCCGTCGGCGATCCACGCCGACGCCTTCCTGCCGATCCGTCCCGGCACCGACGCCGCGCTGGCGCTGGCGGCGTGCCAGGTGATCATCGAAGAGGGCCTGCTCGACCGCGGGTTCGTCCTCGAGCAGACGGATCTGCCCCTGCTCGTGCGCGCGGACACCAAGCGCTTCCTGCGCGCCGGCGACCTCGACGCGGAGGGACGGGAGGACCAGTTCTACTGGTGGGACAGCGGCAAGGGCGCCCTTGCGGAGGCCGGCCGTGGCAGCCTCGAGCTCGCCGGCGCCGCCCCGGCGCTCGAAGGCGCCTTCGAGGTGGAGCTGCCGAGCGGCGAGCGGGTCGAGCTCACGCCGGTCTTCGAGCTGCTGAGGGCGCGCCTGAACGAGCACTACACGCCCGAGCGGGCGGCCGGCGTCTGCGGGATCGACGCGAACGACATCCGCTGGCTCGCACGCAAGGTCGCCCGGCGGCGCACCAACATCATGATGGGCTACAACTCGATGAAGAACTACCACGGCGACCTGATGGAGCGCTCGATGGCGCTCCTGCTGGGCCTGACCGGAAACTGGGGCAAGCACGGGACGGGCACGCGGTGCTGGTCGACCGGTCAGCTCGACGGCCTCGCGATCGCGATGGCGAAGGAGCAGCCCGGGCTCGATGGCGCCCAGCAGGTGATGGCGGCGGCGGCGCAGGCACTGGAGCAGGCGCTCGAGGAGGACCCGACCCTGACGCCGGAACGGGCCATCATCGAGTCTCAGAAGCAGCTCGCCCAGGGCGTCGAGGGCTTCGCCGGGGGCTTGGGGCAGAACATCGTGCCGGCGGCCTTCTTCTGGTACTACCACTGCGGCTACCGCGAGATCTGGAACCGGCGCGAGTGGAGCGATCCGGCGATGCGCAGGCCGTTCGACGACTACGTCGAGGAGGCGTTCGGCGAGGGCTGGTGGGGCCAGCTGCCCGAGCTCGCAGAGCGCGCGGAGCCGCGCGTGCTGATCGAGTGCGGCGGGAACATGCTGCGGCGCACGCGCGGCGGCACGACGATGCTGCTCGAGCACCTGTGGCCGAAGCTCGAGATGATCGTGACCGTGGACCTGCGCATGAGCATGACCGCGATGCACGCCGACATCGTGCTCCCCGCCGCCAACCATTACGAGAAGCTCGGCTTCGGCGTCCCGACGCCGCACCTGATGAACGCGACCTTCTCCGACAAGGCGGTGGAGCCCGCCGGCGAGGCCAAGCCGGAGTGGGAGATCTTCAAGCTGCTCGCGCAGAAGGTGAGCGAGCGCGCCAAGCAGCGTGGCTTCAGCGAGTACCGCGACTGGAAGGGCAACAAGCTCGACCTCTCCACGCTCGCCGAGCGCTACACGCTGAACGGGGCGCTGGATGACCAGGAGACCGTGATCGACGACGTGCTTCGCGACACGGCGCTGTCCGGCTCGCTGCCCGCCGGCACCGACCTGGAGACGATGCGCAGGCAGGGCCACGTCCGCTTCGTCGACTGGGGCCTCTCGCCGATGGCGCTGGCCCAGGCATCGGATGTGAAGGCCGACGAGGTGCACGTGCCGTTTCGCCGCCACACCGAGCAGAAGCAGCCCTACCCGACGCTCACGCGTCGCGCGCAGTTCTACCTCGAGCACCCGTGGTTCCTCGAGGCGGACGAGGCGCTGCCGCGGCACAAGGAGCCGCCCAAGATGGGCGGCGACTACCCGCTGCACATCACCTCGGGCCACATCCGCCATTCGATCCACGCGATGAACATGACCAACCCGGTGCTGCTGCAGACCCACCGCGGCCACCCCTTCTGCTTCCTGAACCCGCAGGACGCCGCCGCGCGCGAGATCGAGGACGACGAGGAGATCAGGGTCTTCAACGACTTCGGCTCCTACCGGGTGCCGGTGAAGATCGCCCCGTCGGTGAGGCCCGGCCAGATCATCCTCTACAACGGCTGGGAGGCGTTCATGCACGAGGGCTGGAAGGGCGGCAGCGACGTCGAGCCCGGGATGGTCAAGTGGCTGCACTTCGCGCGCTACGGTCACATGAGCTTCTGGCCGACGCAGTGGCAGCCGGTGCAGTTCGATCGCGGCGTCTACGTCGAGGCCGAGAAGGTCGCCGGGCGGGTCGAGGCCTGAGCCGGGCCGAATGGGCCAACCTGTGCAGACGGCGCCATGAGCTCGAGAGCGACCGGCTCCCGATCGCGCCGCTCGCGTCGAGCGGTTGGGAACGAGCCCTATTCAGGCGTCGCGGACATCTACGGCGAGAAGTGGACCTGGGACAAGGTCGTCAGGGGCACGCACTGCATCGACTGCTACCCGGCCGGCAACTGTCCCGTGCGCGTGTACGTCAAGGACGGGCTGGTGGTGCGCGAGGAGCAGTCCGGCCACATGGAGCAGGTCGAGGCGGGCGTCCCGGACATGAACCCGATGGGTTGCCAGAAGGGCGCGGCCTGGAGCGAGCAGCTCTACGGTCCCGACCGCATCCTGCATCCGCTCAAGCGCGCCGGGGAGCGGGGCTCGGCGAGCTGGAAGCGGATCAGCTGGGAGGACGCGCTCACGGAGATCGCGGACAAGCTGATCGACGTGCTGGTGGAGCAGGGGCCGGAGGCGATCCTGCGCGACGGCACGCCGCATTTCGCGGCGATCTCCTACCCGCAGCGCCTGCTCGACCGACTTGGGGCAATCACGCTCGACATGGACGGCTCGGTGAACGACTTCGGCCCGGGCGTCTACATCACCTATGGGACCGGTTGCCCGGCCGCCAGCGTCGACGACTGGTTCCACGCCGAGCTGCTGCTGATCTGGCACATGAACCCCGCCTACACCCGCATCCCGCACTTCCACTACATCGCCGAGGCACGCTACAAGGGAGCGGAGGTCGTCAGCATCGCGCCCGACTACAACCCCTCCGCGGTGCACGCCGACGCGTTCGTCCCGGTCGAGCCCGGCTCCGACGCGGCGCTGGCGCTCAGCATGTGCAAGGTCGTAATCGACGAGGGCATCTACGACGAGCGCTTCGTCTGCGAGCAGACCGACCTGCCGCTGTTGGTGCGGCTCGACACGCGGCACTTCCTGCGAGCGTCCGATCTGGAGTCGGGCGGCTCACAGGAGGTCTTCTACCACTGGGACGCCGAGGAGGGCCTGGCGGCGGCCGATCGCGGCAATCTGCTGCTCGGCGAGCGGCGATTGCTGCTTCAGGGCCGCTGGCCCGTGAGGCTGCACGATGGCACGGAGGTCGAGGTGACGCCCGTGTTCGAGCTCCTGCGCGAGCGGCTGGCGGCCTACGAGCCGGAGCTGGCGAGCGAGCGGTGCGGCGCTCACCCGGAGGTGGTCCGTGACATGGCCCGCAAGGTGGCCGCCAAACGGACCCATCTGCTGATGGGCTTCAACTCGATGAAGTACTACCACGGCGATTTGATGGAGCGCTCGATCATGCTCCTGCTGGGGCTGACAGGGAACTGGGGGCGCAAGGGGACGGGGCCGAAGACCTGGGCGACAGGGATGATGGACGGGATCGGGATCTCCCTGGCCAAGCCACGCGCGGGAGTCGACGGATCGGAGATGCTGATCACCTCCCAGTCCGCCGTGGTCGAAAGGCTCGCGCAGGAGGATGCCACGCGCACGCCCGAGCTGATCGGGGTCGAGTTCGAGACGATCGGAGCGCTCGGGGACGAGCAGAATCGCTTCTCGATGTCGGGCGCCAACTCGGTGCCCCCGGCGATCTACTGGTACTACCACTGCGGCTTTCGTGAGGCCTGGAACCGGCCCGAGTGGTCGGACCCGTCGATGAAGCGCTCCTTCGACGAGTACTTCCAGGAGGCCACGGACAAGCGCTGGTGGGGGCGGTTGACCGACGTCGCATCGCACACCGAGCCACGTGTCCTGATCGAGTGCGGCGGCAACATGCTTCGGCGCACTCGCGGCGGCGCGACGCGCCTGCTGGCGAGCTTGTGGCCGAAGCTCGACCTGATCGTCGTCATCGACACGCGCATGAGCATCACCGCGCTGCACTCAGACATCGTGCTTCCCGCCGCGCACCAGCACGAGAAGATCTGGTTCGGCAACCCAACCCCCCAGTTCATGAGCGTCACCCTCGGCGACCGCGCGGTCGAGCCGCTGGGCGAGTCCCGCAGCGAGTGGGACATCTTCAGGGCTCTCTCGGAGAAGCTGGCCGAGCGGGCCACGGCGCGGGGCGTCGCGAGCTACAGCGACGCCCTCGGCGTACAGCGGCGGCTCGACACGCTCGGGGATGAGTGGACGTTGGGCGGCACGGTCCCCGACGAAGAGGCGATGGTCGATGAGATGTTGCGCGACTGCGCCCTGGTTGGAACGCTCCCCTCGGACACGACGCTGGAGACGCTGCGCGAACAGGGCACGATCCGCTTCACGGGCTGGGGGATGTCGAGCATGGCGCTCTCCCAGGCATCCGAGCTGCTCCCCGACGAGACCCACACGCCGTTCCGACTGCACGTCGAGCTGGGCGAGCCCTACCCGACGCTGACGCGCCGCGCCCAGTTCTACGTGGACCACGAGTGGTTCCTGGAGGCGGGGGAGGAGCTTCCCTGCCACAAGGACCCACCCAAGTCCGGCGGCGACTACCCGTTCTTCATCACCAGCGGTCACAACCGGTGGTCGGTGCACTCGGCGAACATGGCCAACCCGCTGCTGCTCAACACGCACCGGGGACGTCCGTTCGCGATGCTCAACCCGAAGGATGCGAAGGAGCTGGACATCGGCGACGGCGACCTCATGCACCTGCACAACGACTTCGGCGAGCTCCGGCTCTGGGCCAAGATCGCTCCCTCGGTCCGCTCGAAGCAGATCATCCTCTACAACGGCTGGGAGCACTTCATGCACCCCGGCTGGAAAGGGCAGTCCGACGCCGAGCCGGGGATGGTGAAGTGGCTGCACCTCGCCGGCGGCTACGGGCACCTGCGCTACAGGCCGTTCCAATGGCAGCCCGTGCCATCCGACCGCGGCGTCAGGGTGGCGATCCGCAAGGTCGAGGAGGACCGGACCGCGAGCTCGGCTACCGCCCTCCCAGCAGCCTGCGGGTGCGGATCAGCAGCAGCGGGTGGCGAAGTGCGCCGCGCACCCTGACCTCGCCGCGCAGGCAGGCCCGAAGCCCATGGCCCCCCGAGCCGAGCTGCGCCAGCGTCATCACCGGGCCCTCGATCACGACCAGCGCGCCGGGGTCGGCGCTGCCCGTCACCCTGATGCGCCCGCGCTCGAAGTACACGGTGGTCCCGAAGTCGCGGTCGGTGCCCTGCAGGGCCAGCGATCCCCGCAGCCGTGCCGCCCGCCCCGGACGCCTGGCGCTCGCCTGGCCGAACAGGCCGGCGGTGACCTGGGCGATGCCGGGCGCTGCTCCGTCTGCGACCTCGACCGACGGAGGCTCGCGCGCGGCGCGGCGCCTCACGCCCAGCGCC
>JASHYF010000299.1 GCA_030043235.1 Solirubrobacteraceae bacterium
GCGGTTGCAGCGGCGTTCTCGAACAGCTGAAGCCCGGTGTTCGACGGCGAGAGCGTCTGCGCGGCGATACCGGAGCCGATCACGAGGGCTGCGAGGAAGGCGGAGCCGAAGAACTCGGCGAACAGACGGCGGCGGATGGGCGGGTGCTTGCTCATGCGCTTGCGAGGGCGTCGCAGTGCTCTTGGCGTAGGCACTCGCGCGTCTGGCGCAGCGCGAGGGTGACGATGTGCGTTCGCACCGGCGCATCGTCATAGCGCGCGAGCACGGCGTCTGCACAAGCGCGGATCTCAGCGTCTGAGCGGCGACCCTCGAACTCGCGCGCGAGCGCTGGCAGCAGCTGGGCGAGACGTAGCTGGTGAGCGGTGCGATCGCTGCGAATGGCGTCCAGCTTTGTGTCTACGAGCTCGCCGACGTGCTGGGCGATCGTGTCGCGGATCTCACGGACCTCCTCGATCGGCCGCCCCGCGGGATCCTCGATGTCCCAGGCCTCGACCATCGTCGGCACGTACGGGCATGCGTCCCCGCAGCCCATCGTGACCGCCCAGTCGGCGTGCAGCTGCATCTCGGGAAGCAGCTTGCGCGGCCTTCGCCCGGCGATGTCGATGCCGACCTCGCGCATCGCCTCGACCACGGTGGGCCAGATCTCGCGCGCGGGATCGCTCCCGGCCGACTCGGCCTCGACGTCGGCAGGAGCCAGCTGCTCGAAGAAGGCCTGAGCCATCTGCGAGCGCCCGGCGTTGTGGTTGCAGACGAACAGTACGTATCGCATGTGCGGCCCTCAGGCGGCGGCGAGCAGCTTCTCGGCGTACTCGGCGGGCAGTCCCCGGCTGCGGACTTCATCGGCGACTGCGGCGGCGTCGTAGGCGACGCGCTCGATTGCGACCTCGACGGAGCTGCCGGTCGCCCTCAGGACGGCGAACGCTCCTCTCGGATCACCGTCCTTGGGCTTTCCCACCGAGCCGCAGTTGACGAACAGCACGCCGCCGAACTCGTGCACCCACGGCTTGTGCGTGTGCCCGAAGACCAGCACGTCGTCGTTCTCGCCGGCGGCCAGGCGCTCGTAAAGGCGCGCCGGCTTGTCCTCGAAGAGGTACTCGTTGACCTTGCGCGGCGAGCCGTGGACTAGGTGAGCATCAACCGCTCCGACGGGGAAATGCAGGTCGAAGGGCAGTTCGCGCATGAAGTCCTTTGCGAGCCCGTCGGTGTGTGCAAGCGTCCACGCGACCGACCGCTGCCCGAGCTCGCGGTCGTGCGGCGTCACATAAGCGCAGCCGCAGTCATCTTCGTCGCGGGCGATGGCGTAGTCGTAGTTGCCGTAGATCGTCGGTATCCCGCGCTCCTGAATCAGGGCGCACACCTGGTTCGGGTGTGGCCCGTAGCCGACGAGATCCCCGCCGCAGTAGATGTGCTCGATTCCGAGCGCGTCTATGCGATCGAGCGCTGCCTGGAGCGCCGGCAGGTTCGCATGGATGTCGGTGATGACCGCAACGCGCTCGCCCATGCAGGGGAACATATCTATTGACAGATGTCTTTTCAATCGATATATATAGATCGATGTCTGTCGATCTGGAGGGTCGCACCACGGATTCGTCCTGGCGGCGACAGGTACTCGAAGTGCAGCTCTCGCCTAGCGAGGCGGTGCGCCGCTATTCAATGCTGGCGCCGGCATACGAGATCTGGGCACGCCTGATGGAGTCGCGGCCGCGACGCCGCGTCCTCGAGCTCGCGAACGCGCTGGACGGGGAGTCGATCCTCGAGGTAGCGACGGGCACGGGCGCGCAGCTCGTCTCGCTGGCGGCTCGCAACCCGTCGGGACGCACGACCGGCGTGGAGCTAGCAGACGGGATGCTCGCGCAGACCCGCAGGCGACTGCGTACGGCGGCGCTCGATTCAGTGGAGGTCGTGCGCGCCGATGCGCTGGCGCTCCCGTTCGAGGACGAGAGCTTCGACCTGGTGGTCAACAGCTACATGCTCGACCTCCTGCCCAGCGATGACATTCCACGCGCCCTGGCGGAGTTCATGCGGGTGCTGCGCCCGGGCGCCCGCCTGGTGCTCTCGAACATGACCAAGGGGCAGGCGCGCCGCCAAAGCGTGTGGGACTGGCTCTACGGCCATGGGATCAACCTGACCGCCAACTGCAGGGGCGTGCTCGCGGCGCCGGTGCTCTCCGAACTCGGCTTCGAACAGATCACTCGCGAGTACATGACACAGCTGTCGTTTCCGACCGAGATAGTGACCGCGAGGCGGCCCGCCGCACCCTCCTCGACATGAGCGGACCGGCACCCGTCAGCCTCGAGCTGACCCCGAAGCAGAAGCGTCCCGCGGGTGTGCGCTGCTGCGAGCCGGTCGTCTACCCCGACGTCGAGCGCTCGCAGGCAACGAGGATGGCCGAGGTCGCCAAGGCGCTGGGCGACCCGATCCGCCTGCAGCTCGTGGACGTGCTGCGCAAGCACGCCGGCAAGGTCTGCGTGTGCGAGCTCGTCCCGCTGTTCGACATCTCCCAGCCCACCCTCTCCCACCATCTGAAGAAGCTGCGCGACGCCGGCGTCGTCGACTCCGAGCGCCGGGGTCTGTGGGCCTACTACTACGTCACCCCCGACTCGCTGAAGGAGCTTTCCGCATGGCTGAGCTGACTGACACCACGACGATCCGCGAGAGCGTGCGCGAGCGCTACGCCGCGGCGGCCAGAGCCGTCGCCGGGAACACGTCCACGGGCTGCTGCGGAGGCGCGGTCAAACTGACCGACGAGCGCGGCCAGCAGGTGTTCGGGGGCTCCCTGTATGACGCCGCCGAGGCCGGTGAGGTGCCCGAGGAGGCCGTGGCCGCATCGCTCGGCTGTGG
>JASHYF010000300.1 GCA_030043235.1 Solirubrobacteraceae bacterium
GTGGTCTGCGGCGACGGCCCCGGCGGTGACGATCGCGGCGGCGGCGGTCACGATCGCGGCCTTCGTGGCGAGCGCGCCGGCTCCGGCGGTCATGATGCCCCCGGCGACGCCCCCGCCGCCCGCGGCTGCTCCAGCCCCGGCGGTGGCCGTTGCGGTGGTGGCGCCGGCGCCGACGGTGGCACCGGCGCCTCCGGCCATGTGGGCGCCTCCGGCGGAGGCGGTGGAGCCGAGCTTTGCGAGCAGAAGCTTCTTGACGAGCAGCAGCGGGCCGATGGGCATGATCAGCGCGAGCGCGTGGTTGTTCGCCTTGAGCTGCTTGCGGAAGAACGAGCAGCGCTCACAGCCGCGCACGTGACGGCGGCCTGCCTGACTGAGCTTGGTGAGGCCCTCGGCGACTTCGCCGAGCTCGAGACGGACCTCGTCGCAGCTGAGCTTGCGCGCCTCGGCGGCCTCCGCGAGCGAGATGCGGGCGCGCACGAGCAGCGACTTGACGGAGGGGACGGTGGTCTCCATCGCGTGCGCGATCTGCTCGTAGGAGAGCGCGTCGATCTCACGCAGGAGCAGCGCGGTGCGCTGCGTCTCGGGCAGCTGATGCACGTCGGCGATGAGCTCGCGGAAGCTCTCGCGGCGGATGACCTTCTCGCCCGTGGAGATGCCGTGCTCGGCGAAGTGGACGTCCATGGAGTCCACGCCGACGGCGGACGCACGGCGCAGGTGATTCAGCGAGCGGTTGCGGGCGATGCGATACAGCCACGGCCGCACGTTGATCTGGCGCTCGTCGGCGAGGACGGCGTTGAAAGCGGCGGCGAACACCTCCTGCAGGACGTCCTCGGCGTCCTCGCGCGAGCCGAGCATGTGCCGGCAGAAGGACATCAGGCGCGTGTGGTAGCGCGAGCAGAGAACCTCGAACGCGGCGTGCTGGCCGCGGCGCGTGAGCGCGATCAAGCGCTCATCCGACTGCAGGCGCAGCAGCGCGGTGGGACCGTGCAGCCCCGGAATCCTGCCGGGATGTGTTAGGGCGGAAACCTCCATGACAGACCGGTAGCTGCCGTCGTCACCTAGGACACGGTAGCAGCGGCGAAGTTGCGCGTGTGGGCGGGCGATTTGGGGCTCTGCTGGGATGTCGCCCACATACGTGCCGCCCGCAGCGGCACGCCGGCAAACGCGCCGCGGGCATGTCGGGCGGGCGGCGAAGGGGTAGAGTCGCGGGGGAGATGTCCACGCAGAGCGCGCAGGAGACGAGCACCTTCCACGGCGGGCGGCTGGTCGCCCGCCGCCTGAAGGCGCACGGCGTGAGCAAGCTGTTCACGCTGTCGGGGGGGCACCTGTTCTCGATCTACGACGGCTGCCGCGAGGAGGGCATAGACATCGTGGACGTGCGCCACGAGTCGACGGCGGCGTTTGCGGCGGAGGGCTGGACGAAGGTGACGCGCGACGTGGGCGCGTGCGCGCTGACCGCGGGGCCGGGCGTGACGAACGGGATGAGCGCGATGGCCTCCGCGCAGGCGAACCACTCGCCGATGGTGGTGCTCGGCGGTCGCGCTCCCGCGCTGCGCTGGGGGCAGGGCTCGCTGCAGGAGATCGACCACGTGCCGTTCGTGCGGCCGCTGGCGAAGCTGGCGGCCACGCCGGAAAGCACGGCTGAGATCCCGGGCCTTCTGGACGAGGCGTTCGCGGCGGCGCGCGCGCCGCACGGCGGCCCGGCGTTCGTGGACTTCCCGATGGACTACGTGTTCATGGAGGCGGAGGAGCCGGAGCTGGAGGACGCGCGGGAGCTCGGCAGCGCGTCCGCCGGCGGGGCGCCGGCGGAGGCTGTGGACCTCGCGGCGGGGCTGCTGCGTGGCGCGGAGCGCCCGGTGATCATGGCCGGCACGGACCTGTATTGGGGGCGAGCGGAGGAGACGCTGGCGGAGCTCGCGCAAACGCTGCGGATTCCAGTGTTCTTGAACGGCCTGGCGCGCGGCTGCCTGCCGGCGGACGACGAGCTGTTCTTCTCGCGCGCGCGCTCGCAGGCGCTGAAGGGCGCGGACGTGGCGCTGGTCATCGGCGTGCCGATGGACTTCCGCCTGGGGTTCGGCGGCGCGTTCGGCGAGGACACGGAAATCGTGGTCGTGGACGCGGCCGAGCCGCAGCGCGAGCACCCGCGGGCGGCGGCGGTGGAGTGCTACGGGTCGATCGCGCAGACGCTCGCGGACGTGCGCGCGGCGGCGGGCGCACAGGCGCTCGCGAGCGAGAGCTGGGTGGCGGAGCTGCGCGCGAGCGAGGCCGAGCGCCGCGAGGCCGAGCGTGCCGAACTGGAGGACGATCGCGCGCCGCTTCATCCCATGCGCGTGTACGCAGAGCTGGGCAAGGTGCTCGATCGTGACGCGATCGTGATCGGCGACGGCGGCGACTTCGTGTCGTATGCGGGCCGCGTGATCGACAGCTACGAGCCGGGCTGCTGGCTTGACCCGGGGCCGTTCGGCTGCCTGGGGACCGGGCCCGGATACGCGCTTGCGGCGAAGCTCGCGCGCCCCGAGCGTCAGGTCGTGCTGCTGCTGGGCGACGGCGCGTTCGGCTTCGCGGGCATGGAGTTCGACACGCTCGCGCGCCACGGCGTGAACGTCGTGGCGGTGGTGGGCAACAACGGCATCTGGGCGCTGGAGAAGCACCCGATGGAGTACCTGTACGGCTACTCGGTGGCCGCGGAGCTGCGCCCGGCCACGCG
>JASHYF010000301.1 GCA_030043235.1 Solirubrobacteraceae bacterium
CCATGCCCGCCGCCCGCGCGGTCGCTCCCGGCGCGCTCCCCGCGCATGGTGACCTGGTCGAGCTGCGCGGTCATCGCGCCGTGGGTGAGGCGCACGTCGCGGAGCAGTCGCTCGGCGTTGTTGCGCAGCGAGCTCGACAGGTCGCGCAGGTTGCGTGAGATCTCGGTGCCCTCGCCGAGGATGTCGCGTGCCACGAGGTGCGCCTCGCTGGTGATCTCGCGGGCCTGCTCCCGCGCCTTGGCGTTCGTCTCCCGAGCCTGCTCCTCGGCCTCCTCGTGCACGCGCGCGAGCTCCTGGCGGCGGGCCTCGAGCATGCTCTGCGTCTGCTCGCGGCTCTCCTGCGCGATCCGCTCGGCTCCGCGGCGAGCGTTCGCCAGCAGTTGCTCTGCCTGCGCCTCGGCCGCCGCGCGCGCCTGTGCGAGCTCCGCCTCGGTGTCTGCTCGCGTCCGGGCCGCCTCGGCTTCGGCGCTCGCGCGCAGCTCCGCGGCCTGCGCGGCCGCGCTCGTGCGCAGCTGCTCGGATTCTTCCCTGGCGGACGTGCGCACCCGCTCGGACTCCTGATGGGCGACCGACCACACGTGCTCGGACTCCGTGCGCGCGTCCACCAGCAGACGCTCGGCCTGCTCGTGCGCCTGCTCCAGCGCCAGCGCCGCTTCCTCCTGCAGCCTGCTTGCCTCCTCGCGCAGCTTGGAAGCAGCTGCCTTCGTCTCGCTGCTCGTGCTCTCCGCCTGCGAGCGGGCGCTGCTGAGCAGCTCCTCGGCCTCCTCCTCGGCGGCCGCTACGCGATTGTGCGCCGCGCGGTCTGCTTCCTCGATCCGCTCGCGAGCGCGCGCCTCGGCCCGCTCACGCAGTTGCAGCGATGCGCTTTCGGCGGCCGCGACGATGCTCGTGACGCGACCTGACGCGGCGTCCAGCGCATGCAGGCCGCCGTCGCGGGGCACGTGCAGCTCCTCGAACTCCGGCTCCTGGGCTTGCCGCTCCGCCACCGGCCCATCGTAAAGCGCCGCTGTACGCGCGCGGCTCAACCCGGCCGCCGCGGCGCCAAAAGATCGCTACGAGCGTTAATGCGCGCGATCGACGATGGCAGAAATCGTGGGAAATATGTCCTTGCGGACAAGCGCGTGATGGGCGATGATCGTCGCATGACGCGCGCTCGGGAGCCTCGTATGCGGGCCGACCCCCGCCTGGTGGCGATCGTCGTGTACCCCGGTGTGCAGAGTCTCGACGTGAGCGGTCCGCTCGAGGTCTTCAGCGGGGCCACGCGCCTGCTCGAAGCGGGCGCCTCGCCCGGCGAGCGCGGCTACGACGTGCGCGTGCTCAGCCGCGACGGCCGGCCGCTGCGCACTTCGAGCGGGCTTGGCATCGTCCCGCACGGACGCCTGCCGCACAACGCCAAGGCAGCGGAGCTCGGGGCACGGCAGGGCGACACGCAGGAACGCTCGATCGACACGCTGGTCGTCGCCGGAGGCTGGGGCTATGCCGACGCTGCCGCGGACCGCGGGCTCGTCGACTGGATCGCCGGCGCGTCCGCCGCCGCCAGGCGCACCACGTCGGTGTGCACCGGAGCCTTTCTGCTCGCAGCTGCCGGGCTACTCGACGGACGCCGCGCGACCACGCATTGGGCGTCGGCCGAGGAGCTGCGACGAGCTCATCCGCACGTGCGCGTGGAGGACGAGGCGATTTTCATCCGCGACGGCGCCATCTGGACCTCCGCGGGCGTGACCGCCGGCATGGACCTCGCGCTGGCGCTCGTGGAGCAGGACCTCGGCCGCGAGGTCGCCCTCACCATCGCCCGCCACCTCGTGCTGTTCCTGCGCCGCCCGGGCAACCAGTCGCAGTTCAGCGCCACGCTCGCCGCGCAACGCGCCGCGCGCGAGCCGTTGCGCGAGGTGCAGCGAGCGGTGCTCGAGGAGGTCTCCGGCGATCACTCCGTCGAGGCGATGGCTGCGCGTGCGCACATGAGCCCGCGCCACTTCGCCCGCGCATTTCGCGCCGAAACCGGCATCACCCCGGCCCGCCACGTCGAGCTCGTGCGCATCGAGGCCGCGCGACGCCGTCTCGAGGACACGGCCGAGCCGATCGCCGCGATCGCAGCCAGCTGCGGCTTCGCGAGCGCGGAGAGGATGCGCCGTGCGTTCCTGCGCACGCTGCACGTCGGGCCGGCCGAGTACCGACGGCGCTTTCACGCCCCCACCACGAAGGAGACAGCCGCATGACAGAGCAGGGCGCACACAAACGAGAGCGCTCGCGCGCGCACAACGTACACGCGCACGGCGCGGAGGAGCACGCCAACAAGACCATCGCGATCGTCCTATACGACAAATTCACGGCGCTCGACGCGATCGGACCGTATGAGGTGCTCTCTCGCCTGCCCGGCGCGAGCGTCTCCTTCGCCGCCGCCGAGCGCGGTCCCGTGCGCACCGACAACGGCATGCTCACGCTGCTGGCCGAGCGCTCGCTCGCCGAGGTCGCACGCCCCGACATCGTGCTCGTGCCCGGCGGCCCCGGCGACGTGATCGCGCACGCGGGCGAGCCGGTGCTCGAGTGGCTGCGCGAGGCCGACCGCACCAGCACGTGGACGACGTCGGTGTGCACCGGCTCGCTGGTCCTCGCCGGCGCCGGGCTGCTCGACGGCAGGCGCGCCACGAGCCACTGGCTCGCGCTCGAGGAGCTGCGCGCGCTGGGCGCCGAGCCGGTGAGCGAGCGCGTGGTCTTCGACGGCAAGCTCGTCACCGCCGCGGGCGTGTCCGCCGGCATCGACATGGCGCTCACGCTGGCCGCGCGCGTCGCCGGCGAGACGGTCGCGCGGGCGATCCAGCTGGGCATCGAGTACGACCCCCAGCCCCCGTTCGACGCGGGCTCGCCGGAGAGGGCGCCTGCACGGGTGGTCGAGCTGGTGCGCTCGATGAGCGCGCGCGCCGATCGGCCCGCGGGGTCCGCGCAGGCGCTGACGAGCTGAGCCGCGCGCGTCAGCGACGCTCCATAGATCTCGCGACGCCCCGTCTCATTCCGTCGCAGGTCGCTCTGTAACCTGCGAGACCGATGGCCGAGCACCGTTACAGCCCCCAGGAGATCGAGCCGCGCTGGCAGGAGCTGTGGGCGAAAGAGCGCACGTGGGAGGTCTCCAACGAACCCGTCGCGGGCGCCCGCGGGGACGGACGCGCGGGATCGACTGGCGGCGGTGCGCACGCGGGCGGGCGGGCGTCGAGCTCCTACGTGCTGGAGATGCTCCCCTACCCCGGCGGCGAGCCGCACATCGGCCACCTGAAGTGCTATTCGCTGGGCGACGCGATCGCTCACTTCCGCCGGCGTCTGGGCGCGCGCGTGCTGCACCCGATGGGCTACGACGCGTTTGGCCTGCCCGCGGAGAACCACGCGATCAGGACCGGAGTTCACCCGCGCACCTCGACAGCGGAGTCGATCGCGTCCTTCCGCCGCCAGTTTCACTCCTGGGGGATCTCGATCGACTGGTCGCGCGAGCTTGCCACCGACGAACCCTCCTACTACGGCTGGACGCAATGGATCTTCCTGCAGCTGTTCCGCGCGGGCCTCGCCTACCGCAAGGAGGCGGCGGTCAAGTGGTGCCCCAAAGACCAGACGGTGCTCGCCAACGAGCAGGTCGAACCGGACGGCACATGCGAGCGCTGTGGAGCGCTCGTCGAAGTCAAGCAGCTGGAGCAGTGGTTCTTGCGCATCACCGACTACGCGGAGCGGCTGCTGAACGACCTCGACGCGATCGACTGGCCGGAGCACGTGAAGACGATGCAGCGCAACTGGATCGGGCGCAGCGAGGGCGCGGAGGTGATCTTCCGCTGCGAGGAGATCGGCGTGGACTACCCCGTGTTCACCACGCGCCCGGACACGCTGTTCGGCGCCACGTTCTTCGTGATGGCGCCAGAGCACCCGGACGTGATGCGCCTCGCGCGCGGCACCGAGCAGGAGCAGGCGGTCCACGAGTACGTCAACCACGCGCTCAACGAGACGAACGAGCAGCGCGGCAACGCGGACAAGCCGAAGACCGGCGTGCCGCTCGGGCGCACCGTGGTCAACCCCGTGAACGGCGAGCGCATCCCGATGTACGTGGCGGACTACGTGCTGATGGAGTACGGCACGGGCGCGATCATGGCGGTGCCTGCGCACGACGAGCGCGACTACGCGTTCGCACGCGCGTTCGATCTGCCGATCAGGCGCGTGATCATGCCGCCGCCCGCCGAGCACACGGTGTCGAAGCCCGCCAGCCCGCCCGGCGAGGACGGCGGGGCGGGCGAGCTTCCCTATATAGGCGAAGGCACGCTCGTCAACTCCCGCCCGGACTTCGACGGCATGCCCAACCGCGAGGCGCTGAGCGAGATCGTCGCGTGGCTCGACCGTGAGGGCAAGGGCCACGCCTCCGTCAACTACCGCCTGCGCGACTGGCTGGTCTCGCGCCAGCGCTACTGGGGTACGCCGATCCCGATCATCCACTGCGAGGCGTGCGGGCTGGTGCCGGTGCCCGACGAGCAGCTTCCGGTGGAGCTGCCGGACGTCGAGGACTACATGCCGAAAGGGCGCTCGCCGCTGGCGGGCGCGGAGGAGTGGGTGAACGTGAGCTGTCCGCAGTGCGGTGGACGCGCACGGCGCGAGACGGACACGATGGACACGTTCGTGGACTCCTCCTGGTACTTCATGCGCTACTGCGACTCCTCCAACGAAAGCGCCGCGTGGGACCCGGCGGCGCTGCGCGAGTGGATGCCCGTGGACCAGTACATCGGCGGCGTAGAGCACGCGATCCTGCACCTGATGTACGCACGGTTCTTCACCAAGGCGCTCGCCGACCTCGGACACGTCGACTTCCAGGAGCCATTCCAGGCGCTGTTCACGCAGGGCATGGTGACCAAGGACGGCGCGAAGATGAGCAAAAGCAAGGGCAACGTGGTCTCGCCCGCGGCGATCGTCGAGCGCGTTGGCGCTGACACCGCGCGCTGTTACATCCTCTTCATCGGCCCGCCCGACCAGGACGCCGATTGGTCGGACGAGGGCGTGGAAGGCGTGCACCGCTTCCTCGGCAAGCTGTGGCGCCTGTCGGCGGAGACGGGCGAACGCGCCGGCGCGCCGAGCGCGGAGCTGGCCGGGAGATCGGACGCCGAAGGCGATGACCTGGCGCTCCTGCGAAAGACCCACTGGGCGATCGACAAGGTCAGCGGGGATTTGCGCCGCTTCGCGTTCAATACGGCGATCGCGGCGGTGATGGAGCTGCTGAACGACTGCTCGCGCCTGCGCGAGTCCGTGCAGCTCGACACCCTGCGCTTCGCGCTCGCGAGTGCCGCCTCGCTGCTGTTTCCATTCGCCCCGCACGTGAGCGCGGACGTGTACGACCGCCTGACGGGCGAGCGCGTGTGGGAGCAGCCGTGGCCGCAGGCCGAGGAGGCGCTGCTGGAGCGCGAGTCCTACGAGCTCGTGTGCCAGGTCAACGGCAAGGTGCGCGATCGCGTGCAGGCGAGCGCGGACGCGAGCGTGCAGGAGCTCAAGGAGCTGTGCCGCGCGGCGCCGAACGTGATCGCGCACGTGGACGGCAAGGAGATCGTCAAGGAGATAGTCGTCCCCGGCAAGCTCGTCAACCTAGTCGTGCGATAGGCGGCGCCAGGCGGCATCCTCACCGCGTTCGCGGCACTTCGCGGTCGCCCGCGCGCTATTCGCACGCCGCGCGGGCGGGCGGGCTTCAATCCTTGCCTCGCTTGCCGCTCGAACGTAGTAGGCCGAACGTAGTAGGCCGAAGTTACCAGGACGCGTGGGCGTACACTCGACCGGTCGTGCCAGAGCTCAAGCCCGTCTACCTGATCCACGGCGACGACCACGGCGCGGTGGCCGAGCGGCGCGCGGGGCTGCGGGCGCTCGCGCAGTCTCAGGCGAATGGCGGCGCGAGCGTGGAGGTGCTGGCCGGGGAGGCGGCCACCCCGGCGGGCGTTGCCGGCGCGCTCGCCACGATGACGCTCGCCCTCGCCCAACGCGTGATCGTCGTCGAGGGCGTGGAGCGCTGGCGCGAGACGGACATCGATGAGCACCTCGCTCCCGCGCTCGCGCACATGCCCCCCGACACCACGCTCGCGCTGTTCGCGCGCGAGGAGAGCCGCGCGAAGGTTCCGGCGGCGTTGCATGCGGCCGTCAAGCGCGCCGGCGGCCAGGTGGTCGCGCAGATGACGGTCAAGCCGTGGGAGCTCCCCAAGTGGGCGCGCGAGCAGGCGGCGCGAATCGGCCTGTCGTTGGACGCGGCCGCCGCGAAGGCGCTCGTCGCGCAGGTGGGGGAGCGCCAGCAGCGCCTGCTGCGCGAGCTCGAGAAGCTGGCGCTGGAAGGCGACGGCGCGAGCTCGCCGCGGCGCATCGACGTGGATGAGATCGAGCGCCGTGCGGCGCGCTCGAGCGAGTGGCGCGCGTACGCGCTGGCCGACGCGCTCGTCGGCGCGGACACGCGCGCGGCCACGCTCGCGTACCTGCGCCTGCGGGAGCAGGGCGAGCGCCTGGCCGGCCTCACCTACCTGATGGCCCAGCGCCTGCGCGACGCCGTGGCGATCGCCGCGCGCCTGCAGGCCGGGGAGTCTGTCGCGGAGGTGAGACGCTCGCTGCGCATGCCCGCGCGCGCGGCCGAGCGCTTCGTCGCGGACGTGGCCCGCAGCGACATCGAGCGCCTGTGCGCCGCGCTGTCGGCGCTCGCGCGGCTCGAGCTCGACACGCGCGGGGGCGCCCCGCTCACCGCCAGTCGCAGCGCGCTCGCAGAGTTGAACGAAGACACGCTCGCGCTGCGCGCGATCGAGACGATCACGAACTGAAGCTGCAAGGGACTGCTGAGCGGCAGGCGGCCGGTGGCCGCGACGGCGCTCTTCACTCGGCACGGCTGCCAGAGCGCTGGAGCGCCGTCGAGGAGCGGCGCGAGGAAGAGCCGCGCGAGCTGCCCCTGTGAACGAGAGGTGAATGCGCGGGGCGGTCGCTTGATCGAGCGCGAAAACAGGGTAGACTGTGCGCGCGGCTGGGCGCTGTGCGGGGTTGGTGGGCGCGCGCCGCGTTTGGGATGGGATGAGCTAAAAGGAGGGGAATCATGCTTGGACGTGCGCGGTATCGCGCGGGTGGCCGGGTCCCAACGGGCGGCGGTGGGAGGCTGCATCGACGATGGCTCTTGGCTGTGCCTGTGCTCGTGCTCGCGTTGAGCGGGGCGGGGGCCACGAGCGCGCTTGCGGCTGGGCCGCCAACGGTGGAAACCGAAAGGGCGAGTGAAGTCACGCGCAGCTCGGCGGTGTTGAATGCGACGGTCGGCCCGCAGGGCTCGGCCACGGAATGCAACTTCGAATACGGCACCAGCCCGGGCGTGCTCGACGAAGACGCTCCTTGCGCCTATTCGCCGGGCTCTCGCCCGATCCTCGTTCCCGAGCTCGCGAGACTGCAGGGCCTGGCCCCGAGCACGGTCTACTACTTCCGCATCCATGCGAAAAACGAAGACGGGGGAAGCTTCGGGGAAGAACTCGAATTCACGACCCTTCCCAAGGCGCCCAAAACGAACACTGGGAACGCCAAAGAAATCCACGGCACCTCGGCGACGCTCGCCGGGTTGGTGACCCCGAACGGATCGCTGGTCACCGAATGCTATTTCCAGTACGGCCCCACGACGTCATACGGGTCGAACGTTCCGTGCGCGCAGGAAGTGGGCGAAGGCTCGGAACCCTCCGAAGCAGTGCTCGTGACGGCGCACATCACGGGCCTGGAAGAAAGCACGCGCTACTTCTTCCGCGTGGTCGCCCGCAACGCGATCGGTCTCGAACATGGCGGTAAGGAAGGGTTCCGCACGCTGCCGAGCGAACCGTCGGCCACCACGGGGCTGGCCGGCCTCATCGGGCGCACCTCGGCGAAGCTGAAAGGATCGGTGACGCCCAACGACGCGCTCGTCGAGAGCTGCTACTTCGAGTACGGTAGAGCGGCCGGCAGCGGGCTCGCCGAAAACACGATCCCGTGCGAAACGCTGCCGGGCGCGGGCGAAACGCCCGAACCGGCCATCGCAGCGCTGACCGGCCTCTCCGAAAGCACGACGTACGTGTTCCGTCTGGTCGCGACCAACAGCTTCGGCACAGGCGAAGGCGGGGTGGGCCACTTCATGACGCAGCCGAGCGCACCGACGGTGCTCCTGCACCAAGCAAGAGAGATAACCATGCACTCCGCCGAACTGAGCGCCTCGGTGAACCCCGAAGGCAACCTGGTCACCGAATGCTATTTCGAATATGGGACGACGCCTGCCTTCGGCGGCGTGGCGCCGTGCAGCACGCTCCCCGGCGAAGGTGAGAAATTCGTGAAAGTGAGCGCCGTGCTGAGCGGGCTCAGCCCCGACACCCGCTACATAACGAGGGCGGTCGCGGTCAACGCCTTGGGCACAGGGACGCGGAGCCCCGAATGGGCGGAAAAGAAGGCCTTCACCACGGCGAGCGAAGGCGAACCACCGGTCGTGACCAAGGTCAAGCCGTCCAAGGGTCGCGCGGCCGGCGGGACGAGCGTGACGATCAAAGGCGCGCGCTTCGAAGGCGTGACCGGCGTGTTCTTCGGCGAAGCCGAAGCGACGATCGAGCACGTGTCGCCCTCGCAGATCGAGGTCGTCTCCCCGCCCGGAGTCGGCACGGTCGACGTGACCGTCGCGACAGAAGCGGAGGGCACGAGCACGATCACGAGCGCTGACCGCTTCACCTACGGCGCGCCGGAAATCACCGGTCTCAGCCCGGACAGCGGACCCGCCAGCGGTGGTACGGAAGTGACCGTCAGCGGCTACGGCTTCGAACTGGGCGCCCAAGGCACCTCGTTCGCGTTCGGCAAGGCGGCCGCGAGCTCGGTCGAATGCACGTCGGACACCAGCTGCATCGTGATCGCCCCGCGCTCGAGCAGCGGCAAAGCGATGAGGGTCTCGGTGCAGGCGACGGTGAACGGTAAGCGGAGCTCGAAGGTCGCGTACACCTACACCGCCTGAAGACGACACCCGTGCCGGCGCGCAGCGCTGCCCGAGCACCAGCTGCTCGGGCAGCGCGGGCGCGCCGGGCCGGCCTTCCTTCATGGCATTCAAGCGCGCCGCGCGTTCTTCTTATTCCCGCCGGGTTATCCCGGTGACCTCCCATGCCCGGCCAAGGGCGCTGCCATAAAAAGCCACAATGACGAGAACCAGAGCACGTTGCAGCGCGGCGCTGTGGGTGTTCGCCAGGAGCGCCACGGCGAGACCGAGTTGCACTGAGTAGCCCCCAACCGAAATCGACGCGAAGGCGATATTCAGCTCTCTGGCGCGAGAGCCGGACGAGAAGTTTCCAGCTCGCTTTGCCCTCGGGATCAGCCGGCTGGTAGCCAGCAAGCCGACGGTCGCCATCGCGATGCTTGATAGCCCGAAGACGACCGAGCCCCCGGTCAAGGCCAGGATCGAGACGATGAAGACGTCCACCAGGACAACAAACGCGCTCCCGGCCAACACAGTGCGCAACTCCCGGGTCGTGGGGTTCGCGTCATCCGCGTTGACGACCGATACGGCGACGACCAGCAACCCCAAGAT
>JASHYF010000302.1 GCA_030043235.1 Solirubrobacteraceae bacterium
AGGGCGCCCAGCTACCGGGTCGACTCCTCCTCGCCGGGGGCGCCCTCCGACTCCTCCTCGCCGGGGGCGCCCTCCGACTCCTCATCGCCGGCGCCGTCCTCGTCCCGTACGGCGCCGTCTCGCTCCTCATCCTCATCCTCGCCGTAAAGGGACTCGCGCGCGAGCTCGCGACCCTTGCCGTCGAACAGCTTGATCTCCAGCAGGTCGTGGCGATAGTCGTCGGGGGCGATCAAGGTGAAGCGCTCGTCGATCAGCGGGCACTGGTCGACCGCGAGGTCGGCGAGCTCGGCGGTGACGATCTGGCCCCCGGCGACGAGCGGACGGCCCCACACGAGCGTCATCGCCGCCACCGCGCCCGCCTCGCCGCGCCAGGAGCCGATGGTCTCGTCGCACAGGTCCAGCTCCCAGTCGGGGTTGCGCTCGGCGGTGTCGTCGGTGAAGTCCACGTGCGCGGAGAACCCAGTTGGCTCCTCGTCATCCACGCCCGGAAGGAAGCGCACGTAACCGAACAGCTCATAGCCCGCTGACGTGCGCGCGGTGCCGGGGACGTAGGTGTGCCCGTGCCAGCTGCGGTCGGGATACCAGGTGATCGCGCTCGGCTCGCCCAGGTCCTGCTCGGCCTCCAGCCGCAGCGCGGCGCTCAGGAACTCCTCGCGCAGCCGCTCCGCCCAGCGACCGTACGGCAGCTCCTCCTGCGGGGGCTCGGCCGCGAAGCGGGGTACGAAGCGTTCCTCCGGGGCCATCGCGCTGGGCAGCCTACGCCTCGCGCAGCACCGCCGCTGCGCGCTCGGGCTCGACGATGTTGAGGTTCACGTCGGTGGCCAGCTCGAGTCCCGCGAGGTGCGTGAGGCGCGGCAGGATGTCGATGCGCCAGCAGAAGTCCTCGGCCCCGCGCGGGGCGGTGCGCACCCACAGGTTCAGCGGCGGGCTCGATCCGAGATGGCGCGCGAGCCGGCGCAGGCCGTCGTGCAGCAGCGCCGCACCGGACGCCCCGCCATCCTGGAAGCGCGCCCGCGGCACGCGCGGCGCGAGCATCAGCTGGAAGGGCAGGCGCGAGGCGTACGGCGCCATCAGCACCGCCTCGTCGTCGATCGCGACGATGCGCTCGCGCCGGCGCACCTCCTCGGCGACGAGATCGCCGAGCAGGTTCTGTCCCATCGTGCGCGTGGTGTAGGCGCTCGCGCGCTCGCGCTCGCGCGCGACGGTCGCGGGCACGAAGTCCAGCGCGTACAGCTGCGCGTGCGTGTGCGGCAGCGACGCGCCCGCCTCGGGCCGCTCGTTGACGATCAGCTGCACACAGGAGCTGCCCGCGTGCGCGCGCATCCGCTCCCGCCACACCTCCACGGCGGCGAGCACCTGCTCTACGGGCAGCTCCGCGAGTGACAGCACCGGCTGCGGGCCGTTGATGATCACCTCGTGCGCGCCCGTCGCCGGCTGTGAGGCGAACAGCTCGACCTGGCCGCGCACGCCGCGCGCGTCGGGCGTGGGGTCGAGGTCGCGAGCGCCGTTCGCGGAGCTCAGCGCGGGGAACAGGTTGGGCACGACCCGCACGAGCCAGCCGGGCGAGTTGGCCGGCCCGCCATCGGGGCGCAGCGCATACAGCTCCGGCGGAGTGCGGTCCTCGTGCCCTTCCGCGAAGGGGTCCTTCTCGGGGTCGATCGGCTCGGGTGGCTCGCACCGCGGCTCGCCCCCGGGGCGGCGGGAGCGCTCGCCGGCGACGATCGTGCGGTGCCCGCTCAGCGGGTCGATGCGCAGCTCCTGCAACGTCAAGCGTCCAGCGCGTAGCGCGTGACGGCCGCTTCGAGCTTCGCCACGCTCGGGTACGGGCCCTGGTGGATGAACTCGCCGCCGCTGCGGTTGAAGAACACGGTCACCGGCGTGAACGGCGAGTCTGTGATGCTCAGGCCCACCTGCCCGCTCGGGTCGTAGTAGCTGGGATAGCTCACGGGGAACGAGCTCAGGAATTCGCGCGCGTGCGCGCGGCTGCTGTCGCCGGAGTCGATGCCGATGAACGCCACTTCGCGCCCGCGCGTGACGGACACGCGCTGGAAGACGCCGAACTCCGCCCGGCAGGGTTCGCACCACGAGGCCCACTTGTTGATCACCACTGGCGTGCCGCGCAGGGCGGCAAGACGCGCACGCACCGCGGGCAGGCCCCCGCCGAGCAGCTGGCTGGCCTGCGCGTGCAACCCAGCCAGCGGCGCCGGCGCGCCCGCCAGGCGCTCGCGCATCTGCGCGAGCGTCAGCCGCGAGGAGCCGACTGCGTGCGGTGAGCCGGCGAGCTGGACGAGGCCGATCGCGAGCACGACGAGGATCGCCGCCGCCAGCGCCCCGATCGACAGGCGCTTGGGGCTCATCGCGGTGAGCTTGGGGGTCATCGCCGTAAGGGTGCCAGATGGCGTCCACTTCAATCGCGCCTGCGCGTGCTATATCCTGAGAAGCACGTCGGAGCCGGGTTCGCCTCGGGCAGCCCGGCAAGGGCGCCGAGGGGCGCCGCGTCGAGTCGCGCCGAAGCCGAGCTTCGACGGTGACCTGTCTCGAAGTCCACAGCCTCAATGGCCGAGTCCACCTCAGTGGCCCTCGCGGCCGCGACCATTCCAAGTTCCGCCGAGATAGCGCGCGCGGAGAAGTTCGTGCGCGAGCGCTTCGTGCACGAGGGCGAGGATCCGGCGGTGGCGCTCGCGCTCGGGACGCCGCGCAGGCGCGCGCTCGACGAGGCGCTCGCAGAGCTGGAGGCGGACCCCAAGAGCAAGAGCCCTTCGACTGGCTGGCGGCGAGAGTTCTCGTTGCTGCTCGGGCTGGAGCGGCTGCTCTCGGAGGAGGAGCCGAAGCTGGAGGACGGCACGGTGCTCTCCGCTCACCAGGTGGACGCGCTGTCGGGCACGCTCACGGCGCTGCTCGCCGAGGCCCAGCGCACTGCCCCCGGCGGCAATGGCCGCAGCGCCGCGTCCGCCTCCCCTGAGCTGCTCGCCTCGGCCGACATCCTCGGGCCCGACGGCGTCGCCACGGCCAACGGCGGCGCGCGCGCGACGAATGGGCTCGCCCAGCCGGAGGCCGAGGTGGCGGACGACGAGGACGAGGAAGAGGACGAGGAGGACATCGAAGAGGACGACGACGAGCTCGGGCCGGTGCAGCGGGCGGCGCCCGACGAGGACGAAGACGAGGAGGAAGAGGAGGAGGACTACGACGAGGAGCCGGAGGACGAAGAGGAGGCCGACGAGGAGCTCGAGCTGCAGGGCGACGCCGAGGAAGAGCCGCGCGACTGGGTCGACGAGGAGGACGAGGAGGAATCGCTGGCGGAGCAGCCGGAGGACCCGAACGCCGCCAAGCGCTTCTGGTTCGAGCACGCGACCGGCGCCGGCAAGACCGTCGCCGCGCTCGGCTTCGTGGACGCCTCGCACACGGGCGGCGTGCTGATCCTCACCCACCGCCGCAACCTCGTGGACCAGTTCCTCGGCGAGCTGCGCGAGCGCGGCTACTCGCGGCGCATCAGCCGCCCGCTGCTCAAAGGCGAGGACTCGACGAAGGGTCCGGTGACGGTCGAGACCTACCAGTGGTTCGTGCGCAACGCGGGCAAGATCTCGAGCGCGTACACGATCGTCATCTGCGACGAGGCGCACACGGCGCTCGGCGAGAAGACGAGCAGCGCGATCCGCAACTGGACGGG
>JASHYF010000303.1 GCA_030043235.1 Solirubrobacteraceae bacterium
ACCCCCCTGCGTGGCGTCTCGAGCGCTTCGCCGATCCTTCGCAGCAGCGGTCCTCGCTGTGCGTGCGCCGCGACGCCGCCGCCCGCCGCGCCGAGGATCTGATGGCGGCGCGTGTACGTGCCCCACCAGAACGCCGACATCAGCAGCCATTGCGTCCACCAACCGAGCGCGGACAATCCCGAGAGGATCTCGAGGACGGCGAGCACGGCTCCCAGCAGGAAGGAGAACACCAGCTTGGAGACGACCGCCCCGAGCAGTTGCGCGCCCCATTTGCGAAACAGCGCCCGGCCGCCCTCGCCGAAGCTCGGAGCCAGCACCACCGCGGGAGCCAGCAGCAGGAACAGCAGGCTGAGGATCGCCGCGATCAGCAGCCGCAGCGCGAGCGACCCCAGGAGCAGCAGCAGGCCGAGCAGCCCGCTCGCTATCAGGACCAGACCTCCCAGCCGCGCCAGCGTTCCGCTGCCGGTGCGAAATTCGGCCTGCGCCGCAGCCGGCCCGTGGCAGTTGGTCGCTTCGCTGCTCTGGCACAGCGCCCGCAGCAGCGAGCCCGGTTCGTTGATCGAGTTACGCGCCGCGCCGTTCGCCGGCAGCGCCAGGAACAGGGCGCCGTTGCTGCGTGCGTCGCGCAGCAGCTCCGCGCTGTGTTCGAGCGCCCTCGCCTGCGCGCTTCCCGCCGGCACGCACGGCGTGAGCGCCGCCGGCAGCGGTTGGCAGGTGGTGGCAGCGGTCTCCTCGCCGGCGATCGCCAGCGCCGCCGCGTGCAGGGTCGGGTCGAGCCGCGACGGTTCGCGGCACCAGCTCACCGCGCCGAACTCCAGGTAGCACCACGGTCCTTCGATCGCCGCCGTGAACAGCGTCTCGAGGCTGTTGCCGAGCGCCCGCCCGGGGCCCGCGGGAGTTCCGCGCGCGGCGACCGCAAGCGTCCCCAGGCTCGCCTGGCCGGCCCACTGGCCGAGCGCCCCGATCGTGCCTGTCGGGTCGGCGATCACCCACAGCCCTGCGACCATCATCGTGCCCATCAGCAGCGCCTCGCCGAGCGTGTCGGCGACGCGACGGCGGATCAGGCCGTGGTACAGGGCGAGCACCGACGCGCACGCGAGCACGATCGGCAGCCACGGTTCTGTGAACGTCGCCTGCATCTCGCGCAGCCCGCTGCCGAGGCCGATCGCCGCCGAGCCGTCGAGCAGGTCGAGCGTGAAGCACCACTCGAGCATCACCACCAGCGCGTGCACGGCCCACACCAGCGCCATCCACAGGGGCGTGATCGCGACTTCCTGCACGATGGCCGAGACCGAGAGCCCGAGAAGGCCCGTGTTGATGTGCACGTCGATGCCGTAGTCGCCGGTTGGCGCGCCCGCGGCCACGAACCCCGAGGTTTCGCAGTTGTGCCTGCCGGCCTGCGGCAGTTCGCCCGCGAGCGCGCCTTTGCAGGAGGGGCTGCCGAGGCCGTTGCTCACGAGCGGGTCGGGCTGCGCCTGCCCGCCTGAAGCTTCTTCGCCGCCGCCGGCGTCGCCCGCACCGCCGGTGCCCGCTTCGCCGGTGGTGAGCGGCGGGCCGCTTGGCGATCTGGCCGATGCGGCGCTCTTCGCCGCGGACGAGCTCGGGGTGGCGGCTGCGCGCTGAGGGCGGCCGAGCGCGACGAGCGTCACGAGCGCGACGAGCGCTCCGAGCCTCGCGAGCGCGACGGGCGTCAGAAGCGCGAGCGGCCGAAAGCGCACTCAGCGCGTGGGGGTGGTCGAGAACGCGCGCAGCAGCGCCGGCACCACCACGTCCACCTGGATCGCCTCGATGCGCCCGGCATGGTCGCGGAACAGGCAGCGGCCGGCTTCGAGCTCGAGCAGGGTCTGGCACATGCGCCTGTCGTCGGGGTCGAGCCCGAGCAGGGCGAGCGCTCTCTGCGCCTCGGCGTGGGAGCGCATCCCGAACACGAACGTCGCGCCGATCAGGTTCTCCAGCGACTCGCGCTCGCCGACCAGCGCGTCGGTGACCAGCTGCGTGGAGATGACCGGCACCGCCAGCTCCGAGCGACCCATGCGCTGGAGCGAGGCCAACAGCGTACGGCCGACCGGATCGCCGAGCAGCCGCCAACCCTCGTCGAAGCAGAACAGCTTCAGCCGTCCCCGCTCGGAGCCCATCAGCTGCATCGCGAACATCGCGATCAGGCGCACGATCTGCTCGCCGACGCGCTCGGCCTGGGAGTACTCCGAGCGAGGCGTGCCGGGCGGCGGGGCCGGCAGGTCGCGGATCGGCAGGTAGGTGACCTGGCGGTGTCCGACCGCCGGCAGCCTCACGGCGGGGTCCGCGAAGCCGAGCTGCGTGAGTCCCGAACGCGCGTACACGTCGAGCGCCTTCGCGACCTGCACGTCCGTGCCGTCGCCCTGCTGCAGCGCGCTCACCACCTCGCGGCACGTCGGCTCGGCGCTGCGCGTGAGCACTCGGTCGACAGCGCCCACGACCGCCGTCTCCCACGCCGGCTCCGCCCTGCCCGGCAGCAGATCGCGCAGGAACGACACCGCGGCGTCCTGGCGCAGGTGGGCGGGCGCGACGCGCAGCGGGTCGAGCATGCCGCGCAGCGCCGGGTCCGGGCGCAGCGTGACGCGCTCCACGTGCGGCGTCACGTCGGCGAGCAGGTGAAAGCGATGGTCGCCCTTGGGGTCGCAGTCGATCACGCGGGCGCCCTGCAGGAACCCCTCGTACTCGAGCTTCTGCGCGAGCGTCGTCTTGCCCGATCCGAGCGCTCCAACGCTGAGGATCGTGGCGTTGCGGTCGCTTTCCGAGCCCTCTCTCAGATTGAACGTGACCGGCTGCCTGGAGCCCGACAGCGTGTGCCCGAGATAGAAGCCCTTGCGCGAGCCCGCCGCGTGCGTCGCGGTCGGCATCATCGCCGCGACCTGCTCCACGGTCAGCGTGTCGTCATAGCCCGCCAGGCGCGTGCGCTGTCCGGGCAGGTGCTGGAGGAACAGCTGCAGCTGGTCGCCCAGCGGCCGGTGCAGGCGAATCTCGCCGTACGCGCGCCGGCACATCTCCACGCGCTCCTCCAACGCCTCCGCGGTGGCGGCTGCGACCGCCACGGCGAGCGTCGCGCGCAGCAGCGGCGGCCTGCTCGAGGCCTGCAGGTAGACGAGCAGGTCTCTCGCCTCCTGCGTGCGCTCGTAGCCGAGATCGGAGACACCCTGCTCGCCGCCGGACTCGGCGCGCACGATCTGATCGGCATCCTGGATGCGTCGCCTGGCGATCCTCAGCGCCAGCTCGTTGGGCAGGAACCTCGCGTTCAGCGACAGGTCGATCGCGAACGGCAGGCTCTCGGCCGGCGCGAACATCAGCTCCGCGCGCGCCCCCGGGAACGGCGTGCGCTCGGGGAGCGCGCCGAGCACCAGCTGCGCCTGCCAGCTCGTGCCGAGCTCGGATTCGATCCTCAGCGCTCTGCCGCGGTTTTCCACATAGCCGTCGAGCCAGCGCAGCACGTCGCCCTCCAGCGGCGCCAGCACCGCCTCGCCGTTGCGCTCGAATACGAGCGCGCGCGGCTCGTGCAGGCCGTCCACCTGCGGTTCGCCGAGGCCCCTGCAGAACGCCCTGCGCACCAGCCACTGGAGCTCCACGCCGCGCGCCTGGCGAACGGGCAGGAAGTCCGCCAGGCGGGCGTGCGCGTGGTCGGCGCGCACCCGTGCGCGCTCGAGCTCCGCGGCGGTGAGCGTGCGCCTGTCGTGCAGCGCGAGCGCCCGCCGGATCCCACGCCACCACTCGCGCGGATGCTGCGCGACCGCGCGCGAGACGTACGAGGCGACGTCGCGCTCGGGCTCGCTGAGGCTCACGAACAGGAACACGGCCGGCTGCGCCGCGCCGGCGTCCGCCAGCCGCCTGGCGTGCTCCTCGATGTAGCGCTCACGTGCGTGCGCCTGTTCACCGCCCTGCGCGCACTCCTCGCACTGCTCGCGCAGAGCGCGGGCGTAGCGCTCAGGCTCCCAGCACCGGCAGACGCGCAGGATCTGCACATCCGCCTCGATCGCTTCGAGCGCCCCGATCAACGACAGGAAGCGGGCGCGCTTGCCTTCGTCGCTCAGCCACGCATACGAGGAGACCTCCACGGCGAACGCCGCCCAGCCGTCGTCGAGCCCGCGGGCGAAAACGCAGTTTCCGTAGACGAACGTGATCGGCGACGCCATCGCGCTAGCAGCTCCCACGTCCGCCGCTCCCGCGGCCGGTGCTCCCGCGACCGGTGCTCCCGCGGCCGGTGCCCCCGCGGCCGGTGCCCCCACGGCCGGTG
>JASHYF010000304.1 GCA_030043235.1 Solirubrobacteraceae bacterium
GGACGCCATCAAGCTGGCCATCGCCCTGTCGAACAAGATCCTCACCGGCGCGCTGCAGGCGCGCCCCGAGCTGGTGGTGGAAGTGGTGCAGGGCGCGCTGCGGCGCATCTCCGACCGGCGCACCATCACCGTGCTCGTCAACCCCGCCGACCTCGAAGCGGTCAGGGGCGCGGTGGGGAGGCTCACGGGCCAGGGCAGCGGCGTAGAGGTGTGCGACGTGCAGGCCGACGAGCGCGTGGAGGCGGGCAGCGCGATCGTGCGCACGGGCGAGGGCGAGGTGGACGCGAGCGTCCACACGCAGCTCGAGCGCGCCGGCGAGGTGGCGGCCGCGGCGCTCGAGTCCGCCGAGCAGGCCGGCTGAGGCCAGGCCACGATGAGCGAGCACCGCCCCGCACCGCTGCTCGAGCGCGCCACCGAGGCGATCCGTGACGCGGACCTCGCCCGCCGTCACGGCTTCGTCACGAACCTCATCGGGCTGATCATCGAGGTCACCGGCCTGCACGCCGAGGTGGGGGAGCTGTGCCTCGTGGGCACCGAGCGCGCGCGCGAGCCCAGGGGCAGACCGCCCCATCGGGTGGGATCGGATCCCGCCCACCCTGGGCGGGATCCGATCCCCGCCGAGGTCGTGGGCTTCCGCGACGGGCGCACGCTGCTGATGCCCCTCGGCGAGCTTGCGGGCATCGGCCCGGGCACGCGCGTGCTGGCCAGCGGTGCGCCGTTCCGAGTGGCCGTGGGCGAGGGCCTGCTGGGGCGCATCGTGGACGGGCTCGGCAACCCGCAGGACGGGCGCCCGGCGACAGACCCCACGCTGGAGGGCCTGCCGGGCGCGAATCGGGTGCTGCGCCGCTCCACCATCTCCTCGCCGCCGAGCGCCCTCTCCAGGCCGCGCATCCGCGAGCGCGTGGGCCTCGGCGTGCGCGCGCTCGACGGGCTCGTGCCGTGCGGGCGCGGGCAGCGGCTCGGCATCTTCGCCGGCTCGGGCGTCGGCAAGTCCTCGCTGCTCGGCATGGTCGCCCGCTCCTCGAGCGCCTCCATCAACGTCATCGCGCTCGTCGGCGAGCGCGGGCGCGAGGTGCGCGAGTTCGTCGAGCGCGACCTCGGCGACGCGCTCGAGCGCTCGGTGGTCGTCGTCGCCACCTCCGACCAGCCCGCGCTGGTGCGCATCAAGGCCGCATTCACCGCCACCACCATCGCCGAGCACTTCCGCGACCAGGGACACGACGTGATGCTGATGATGGACTCGGTCACGCGCTTCGCCATGGCCCAGCGCGAGGTCGGCCTCGCGATCGGCGAGCCGCCCGCCACGCGCGGGTACACGCCCAGCGTGTTCGCGCTGCTGCCGCGCCTGCTCGAGCGCGCCGGCACCAGCGCGAGCGCCTCGATCACCGCGCTGTACACCGTGCTCGTGGACGGCGACGACATGAACGAGCCGATCGCCGACGCCGTGCGCGCGATCCTCGACGGGCACGTCGTGCTAACGCGCTCGCTCGCCCAGGCCGGCCACTACCCGGCGATCGACGTGCTCTCGAGCGTCTCGCGCCTCGTCGGTGAGATCGTCTCGCCCGAGATCGTGCAGGCCGGCCAGCAGCTGCGCGCCGCGCTCGCGGTGCTGCGCGAGAAGGAAGACCTCGTGGCGATCGGCGCCTACCAGCCCGGCAGCGACCCCGCCCTCGACGTCGCGCTCGCGCACCGCTCGCGCATCGAGCGTTTCCTGCGCCAGCCCGTGCACGAGCGCGCCGATCCCGCGCACACAGACGCGCGTCTGGTCCAGCTCGCCTCCTCGCTCGCCAGCGAGCTCGTGCGCGCAAGCGGCGAGATCGAGGATGCCGAAGAGGTCTCCCCAGAGTCCGGCGACGCCGGCGGCGCGGCCGGGCCCGCGCAGGAGCCCGGGCCCCCGGCGATCCCCGCGCTCGGGCTGAGCATCTGAGCCGGCGCTCAAGAACCGCGCCCCGCGTCCGATAACCAGGCCGATGAGTCCCTCGTTCCGCTTCCGTCTCGAGCGCGTGCGCGCGGTGCGCGAGCGCAAGGAGAAGCTCGCCCAGCGCGAGCTCGCGGACGCACTCTCGCGCCGCTCCTCCAGCGTCTCGGAGCTGCGCAGCGCCGAGGACCGTCTCGAGCACGCGCGCGAGGAGCAGCGCAGCGTCGTCGCCGAGCACGCCGCTCTCAGCGGTGATGACCTGCTCGCGCGGCAGGCCTTCCTCGAGCGTGCGGAGGCGCAGCGGCGCGTGCGCGAGCGCGAGCTCGAGCAGCGAGAGGCGGAAGTGGCCGCACGTGACGCCGAGCTGGTGACCGCCGCGACCGAGCACGAGATGCTCAACCGCCTCAGGGAGCGCCGGCGCGGCGAACACGATCGCGAGGCGGCCCGCCGCGAGCTGGGCGACCTCGACGAGATCGCCGTGAGTCGCTTCGGCAGGAGCCGGGCATGAGCACGCAGGCACTGGCCGGCGTGAGCGTCGACGAGCTCGCGGTGATGCAGCGCGTGCAGCAGCTGCAGATGCTCGTCGAAGCCGCCCGTCGCGTCGCCGCCGGCATGCCCGCCGGCACGTTCGGCAGCTCGAGCGCCGAGGGCGCGGGCGCCCAGGGCTACGGCGCGGATTTCGCGTCGGCCCTGCAGGCCGCGGGCGTCGCGGACGCCACCGGCAGCGCAGATCCCTCAGCCGCGGAGGAGCCGTACACGAGCGGCCTCTCCAGTCTCGCCGGCTACTCCGGCATCGCCTACGAGCCCGCGCTCGAAGGCGCCTCCGCCGACGGCGAATCCGGCGAGTACGAATCGCTGATCCAGCAGGCAGCTGCCCGCAATGGGCTCGACCCAGCAGTGCTGCACGGCCTCATCCAGCAGGAGTCGGGCTTCGATCCGAACGCCACCAGCAGCGCCGGCGCCGCCGGCCTCACCCAGCTGATGCCCGGCACCGCCTCCTCGCTCGGCGTGGCCAACCCGCTCGACCCGGCGGAATCGATCGAAGGCGGCGCACGCTACCTCGGCGAGCTGATGAGCCAGTTCGGCGGCAACACGAGCGATGCGCTCGCCGCGTACAACGCCGGTCCCGGCGCCGTGCAGGAGTACGGGGGGATCCCGCCGTATGCGGAAACCGAAAGCTACGTCTCCAAAGTGCTCGGCTACGCCGAAGCCTACCGGCAGGCTCACCCCACGACCGTCACCGGAGGTCTCGTATGAACGTCGTCTCGGCGCTCGCGCCCGCACCATCAACGCCGCAACCCGCCTCCGGCGCGCCACCCGGCCCGCCGGACGTATCCGGCGGGCCGCCCTTCCACAGCGCGCTCGCCGAACACTGGGCCCGGACCGCCACTGCGGAAGGCCAACAGCAGACAGGCAGCCGTGCGAGCGGGAGCGAAAGGCCTGTCGCTCGCCGGCATGAAGACGAGACGGCGGGCGCTGGCCAGCCCGGCTCCGGCGAAGGTGCGGCCGCTTCCGCGGCCCACGCGAGCGCCGGCGCATCCACGTACGCAGCCGCCTCGGCACGCTCGAGTACGGGCGCCTCCGCGGGCGCCCACGCGCACGACGAGGCTCCGGCCCACGCCACGAGCACCGCGCCGTCCGGCACGGAGCAAGGCTCGGCGAGCTCGGACACGGTGTCTTCGAGCTCGGACGCCACCGCATCGGGTGTGGGCGCGGCGCCATCGGGTGTGGGCGCGGCGCCATCGGCTGTGGGCATAGCTGGATCCGGTGCAGGCACGGCCGCGTCCGGCTCGGGTGCCGCGTCCGGGTCGGGTGCCGCGTCCGGCTCGGGTGCCGCGTCCGGCTCGATCACACCGGGCGCCGTCAGCACCGCGCACGCCGCGCTCCGTGCCCCGGCCGGTACGGACGGCGCACATGTCTCATCCGCGGACGCCGAGCTCGTGGACGGCAGCTCCAGTGGCGGAGGGGCTGGAGCGGAGGCGGAGGCCTCGGCCACGTCCAGCTCAGGCGCGGATGCATCCGCCACTGCAGTCTCGAGCACGTCCTCGGCCACTCCCGGGGCGAGGGCCGCCGCAGGGATGCGCTTCCAGGCATCGCCGAACGCTCCAGCCGAGGACGCGTCCGCTTCCCCGGCGGCGGGCTCCTCGCTAGCGGGCGCCTCCAACTCGTCTGCTGCCGCCGCACCCGCGCCAGGTGCGGACAGCACGGTCGCGCGCGCGACTGCGCCGAGATCGCTCGCGGTGGGCGCCACGGCGGCCGATGACGCGCGTCTGTCGAGCTCCGAAGCGACTGAAGCCCGGCAGGCGGCGGACAGCAGGACCTCCCCCGCTGCGGAAGGTGGGGCCAGCCGAGCAGCCGCTCAGGGCAGCCGCGCCGCGGCGCAGGAGCACGCCCGAGGCGTCTTGCCAGCTGGCGGCCGCGACCTCGTCACAGGGCCGGACTCAGCGTCGCTCGCCAGCCACACGCAGGCGGCCAGCGACACGCAGGCGAGCAGCGGCACGCAGACGGGCAGCCACACGCAGGCGGCCAGCGACGCGCAGGCGAGCAGCGACGCGCACGCGGGCAGCGACGCGCAGGCGGGCAACCAGAGAGGGC
>JASHYF010000305.1 GCA_030043235.1 Solirubrobacteraceae bacterium
CGGAGACCAGCGCCGCGCGGTCGATGAGATCGCCTGCGACCTCGCGCGGCCCGCGCCGATGCAGCGCCTGTTGATGGGAGAGGTCGGCAGCGGCAAGACGGTGGTCGCGCTGTACGCGATGCTGCAGGCCGTCGGGCACGGCTTCCAGGCCGCCTTGATGGCGCCCACGGAGACGCTCGCGGAACAGCACTTCGCCACGATCCAGCGGCTGCTCTCCCTCGGGGGACGATGCGGCGCCGAGCTGGTGAGCGCTGCGCTGCTCACCAGCTCCACGCCCGCGCGCCGGCGCCGGGACATCCTCGGCAAGCTCGCCAGCGGCGAGCTGTCGCTGATCGTCGGCACGCACGCGCTGATCGAGCCGGACGTCAGCTTCAACGCGCTGGCGGTGGGCGTGATCGACGAGCAGCACCGCTTCGGCGTGCGCCAGCGCGCCACGCTCGAACAGCTCGAGCCCGCGGACGGCCGCCCCGAGCGTGCCAGACCTGCCTCCGCCCAGGCGCCGCACATGCTGCACATGACCGCCACGCCGATCCCGCGCACGCTCGCGCTCGCGCAGTACGGGGACCTGGACATGAGCACGCTGCGCGAGCTGCCGCGCGGGAGACAGCCGATCGACACGCGCCTGGTGTGCGGCGAGAACGAGCGCGCGCACGCATACGAGCACCTGCGCGCCGAGCTCGCCGCCGGCCGCCAGGCGTATGTGGTGTGCCCGCTGATCGATGAGGCCGGCGAGGGAGACGTGGACTCGGACGCCATGCTCGGCGTGCGCGCCGCGCGAGCGGAGCTCGAGCGCCTGCGCGCGGGAGAGCTCGCGGGCCACGAGCTGACGCTCCTGCACGGGGGCATGCGCCCGCGCGAGAAGCAGCAGGCGATGGCGGCGTTCGCGTCCGGGCGTGCGCGCGTGCTGGTGGCGACCACGGTCGTGGAGGTGGGCATCGACGTGCCCAATGCGACCGTCATGCTGATCGAGAACGCCGAGCGCTTCGGCATCTCCCAGCTGCACCAGCTGCGCGGGCGGGTCGGACGCGGCGAGCACCGCGCGAGCTGCTTCCTCGTGAGCGCGCACCGCGACGCCGGCGCACCCCAAGGGGCACCCCCCATGTCGGGGGACAGGCAGGCGGGCAGGCTGCGCGCGCTGGCCCGCCACGCGGACGGCTTTCGCCTCGCTGAGATCGACCTGGCGATGCGCAAGGAGGGCGAACTGGCGGGCACCCGCCAGTCGGGGCTCGGGCACTTCCGCGTGGCGCGCCTGCCGCAGGACGCCCAGCTGCTCGAGCTCGCGCGCGCCCGCGCCGAGGCGATCCTCGCGAGCGACCCCCACATGCGCTCGCCCGAGCACGCGCTGCTGGAGTTGGCGCTGCGGCGCGCGCTCGGCGACGGGCAGCCCGCGCCGATACCCGCATGAGGCGCCTCTGCCGGGCGCGCGCTCGGCGGCGGGCAGCCCGCGCCGATACCCGCGTGAGGCGCCCCACAGCTACGGTTCGCGCATGCGCGTGATCGCGGGCAGGCTCGGCGGCAGGCGCCTGCAGGCGCCCCCGGGCCGCGCCACGCGGCCCACCTCCGACCGCGTGCGCGAGGCGGTCTTCTCGATGCTCGGGCCGGTCGCCGGCGCGCGCGTGCTCGACCTGTTCGCGGGCACCGGCGCGCTCGGCATCGAGGCGCTCTCCAGGGGCGCCGCACAGGCGGTGTTCGTCGAGCGCGACGCCCACGCCGCGCGCGTGCTGCGCGCGAACCTCGCGGCCCTCCACATCGCGGCGGACGCCGCGCAGGTGCGCCAGCTCGACGCGCTCGAGGCGCTCCGCGACGCACGCGCGCGCGAAGAGACATACGATCTGGTGTTCATCGATCCCCCCTACGCACGGGCGCGACCAGCACCCTCGGCGCCGGAGCCTCCGAACGCCGGCCGGTGGGGCCCACAGCTGTCGGCGATCCTGCCTTCGCTGCTCGGCCCGGGCGCGCGCGTGGTCGTCGAGAGCGACCGGCGGGCGCCGCTCGAGCTCGACGTGGCGCTCGAGCGGCACAGGCGCTACGGGGACACGTCCATCACAATCCACCGCCAGCCATGAGCTTCCCCCAAAAGTCGATAGCCGTGTGCCCCGGCTCGTATGACCCGATCACCAACGGACACCTCGACGTCATCCGGCGCACCGCCGGCCTGTACGACGAGGTGGTCGTCGCGGTCGTCAACCGCTCCGTGCGCAAGAGCGGCGCGCTGTTCGGCATCGAGGAGCGCGTGGGCTTCGTGCAGCACGCGATCGCCGAGGTGCCCAGCGTGCGCGTCGAGCCGTTCTCCACGCTGGTCGTGGACTTCGCCCGCAGCGTCGGCGCGAAGGCGATCGTCAAGGGGCTGCGCGCGATCTCCGACTTCGAGTACGAGCTCGAGATGAACCAGCTCAACCGCCGCCAGGACCCGGAGATCGAGTCCGTGTATTTGATGGCCTCGCCGCAGTACAGTTTCCTGTCGTCCAGCGGCGTCAAGGAGCTCGCCACGTTCGGCGGCAAGATCGACGATCTCGTCCCCGATGAGGTCGCCACGCGCTTGCAGGAAGAGCTCAGACGCTGACGAAAGGGACGCCAGGAATCATGTCGAGCTCTACTATCCGCACACGGGCCGCCGGATCCCGTCGCGCGAGCATGTCGATTTAATTATTAAAAATGGATGTCCTCGTACTCATAGACAAGCTCGACGATCTCGTCCACAACGCGAAGACGATCCCGCTGAGCGACTCCGTGCGCGTCGACAAGGAGGAGATCTACGACATCCTCGACCAGATGCGCGCCACGATCCCCGAGGAGATCAAGCAGGCGCGCTGGATCGTCAAGGAGCGCCAGGAGATGCTCGCGGAGGCCAAGAAGGAGGCCGAGCGGATCATCAAGGAGGCGCGCGAGCGCCAGGAGCGCCTGGTGGGCCAGGAGGAGGTCACCAAGCAGGCGGAGCGCGCGGCCGAGGACATCGTCGAGGACGCCCGCGCGCGCGAGCGCGAGATCCGCCTCGGAGCGGAGGACTACGCGGATGAGATCCTCAACACGCTCGAGGTCAACCTCGACAAGATCCTCGCCGCCGTGCAGCGCGGGCGCGAGCGCCTGCAGGGCAAGGACGAACCAGCCGAAGTCAGTTGACGATGGCCCGACCCAGCGGGCACACAGCGCGTAGCGACGGGCCGGGCCGGGTGCCCCCGGCCCCGCCACCTCGCCCACGCGTGCCGATTGTCACTTTGGGGTAGGGTCCTGACGTGAACGCGGATACGGCTGCCCGCGCGAGATACAAGCTGCAGGTCGCGCGCGCGCTGCTGGAGACCGGCATGGCGCGTCCGTCGCGCCCGGACCGCGCGCTGCGCGCGCTCGCTGCCCTGCAGCGCTGGGGGCCCACGCCGGCCGCCGCCTACACCGCCGCCGCCGCGCGCTACCCCGACCGCCTGGCGATCGTGGACGAGCGCGGCACCGTCACCTTCGGCGAAGCCCACCTGCGCAGCAACGCGCTCGCCCACGAACTGCGCGGCGCCGGCATCGGCGAAGGGGACGGTGTGGCGATCATGTGCCGCAACCACCGCGGCTTCATCGACGCCACCGTCGCCTGCTCCAAGCTCGGCGCCAGCGTGCTGTACCTCAACACCGCCTTCGCCGGCCCGCAGATCGCCGACGTGCTCCGCCGCGAGGCGCCGGCGGCGGTGATCTACGACGAGGAGTTCGGCGCGCTGCTCGGCGAGGCGGGCGCCAAGCGCAAGCGCTTCATCGCCTGGCACGAGCCCGCCGCCGGCAGATCGCACGGCTCGCCCGAAGGGGGGGCAAGCCCCGCCGCGCCGCTGCTCGAGGACCTGATCGCCAGCGGCTCCCACGCCGACCTCAGGCCGCCCGCCGCGTGCGGGAGGGTGGTGATCCTCACCTCGGGGACCACCGGCGCGCCCAAGGGCGCCGCGCGCAAGGAGCCCGACTCGATCGAGCCGATGGCCGCGATGTTCTCCAAGATCCCGCTGCGCGCGAAGGAGACCACGGTGATCGCCGCGCCCATGTTCCACTCCTGGGGCTTCGCACACTTCACGCTCGCGCTGCCGCTCGGCTCCACGCTCGTGCTCGCGCGCAAGTTCGACCCCGAGCAGACGCTCGAGGCGGTCGCCCGCCACCGCGCGAGCGCGCTAGCCGTCGTGCCGGTGATGCTGCAGCGCATGCTCGAGCTCGGGCCGCGCACGATCGCCCGCTACGACGTGAGCTGCCTGCGCATCATCGCGCTCAGCGGCTCCGTGCTCCCCGGCGAGCTCGCCACGCGCGCCATGGACCTGTTCGGCGACGTGCTCTACAACCTCTACGGCTCCACCGAGGTCGCCTGGGCGACGATCGCCACCCCCGAGGACCTGCGCGCCGCCCCCGGCACCGCCGGCCGGCCGCCGATCGGCACCGTCGTCAAGCTGCTCGACGCCAGCGGCCGCGAGGTCGCGCCCGGCGAGGGCGGGCGCATCTTCGTCGCCAACGAGATGATGTTCGAGGGCTACACCGG
>JASHYF010000032.1 GCA_030043235.1 Solirubrobacteraceae bacterium
GGCGCACCCGCGTGGGCTGGAACTGCGGGTGGGGCCCGGCGCCCTCCGCAGAAGCGCCAGCCGGCGGCGCCTGCGGGAGCTCGCGAATGCGCGTCACCTGGGGGTCGAGCGGTTGCACCGTGCCGGCCAGACGCGTGCGCCCCGGATCTTCCTGCTCGCGCGGGAGCTCGGGCTCAGGCGCGGGCAGGGACAGCCGCACGTCCATGCGCGAGCGCCCGAGGCGCAGCGACGCGTCTGCGGTCAACGTGACCGGGCCGCTGATGCGCTCGCCGTCCACGAAGGTTCCGTTGAGGGAGCCGAGATCCTCGACCACCAGGCCGGCGTCGGTGACCTTCAGCACGGCGTGGCGGCGGGAGAGCTCCTCGTCGGGGATCTCCAGGTCGGCGCCCTCGCGCCCGACGACGAGCTCGTGCGCGACCTCGACCTCCGTCCCCGCGGCGGGCCCCGAGGTCACCTTGAGTGTGCAGGTCGCGCTCATTCCGCACCGGCAGGCGCTGTGGCTCAGAGGGGCTTGCCCAGCCCGCACATCGCCATCGCGCCGCCGTCCACGTTGACGAGCGACCCGGTCATGTAGTTGGAGGCGGGGCTGGCCAGGAACAGCACCACGCGGGCGATCTCCTCCACGTCTCCGAAGCGCTTCATCGGCAGCTGCTTGAGGATCCCCTTGCCGCCTTCCTTCTCGGTCAGGCCCGCAACGAGCTCGGTCGGCGAGAAGCCGGGAAGGACTGCGTTGACGCGGATGTTGAAGCGCGCCGCCTCCATTGCGCAGCAGCGCGTGAAGGCGTTGATCGCGCCCTTGGAGGCGGCGTAGTTGGACTCGCCGGTCCAGCCCCGCTCGCCCATCACCGAGGAGACGTTGACGATCACGCCCTCGCGCTCCTTCATGAAGTGCCCGAGCGCCGCCTTGGTGCAGTTGAACACGCCGCCGAAGTTCACGCGCATCACGTCCAGCCAGGCGTCGGGCTCCATGTTGTAGATCAGCGCGTCCTGGGAGATGCCGGCGTTGTTGACCAGCACGTGCAGGCCGCCGAGGCGCTCGACCGTCTGCGCGACCATCGTGTCCGCGTCGCCGTACTCGGCGACGTCGCCGGCGATGGCCACCGCGCGCCCGCCGGCCTGCTCGATCGCCGCCACCACGTCGTCGGCCTGCTGCTTGCCCGAGCGGTAGTTGACCGCCACCGCGGCGCCCTCGCCGGCGAGCGCCTCGCAGATGGCGCGTCCGATCCCCCGCGAACCCCCCGTGACGAGCGCCACGCGGCCCTCGAGCATCACAGGCCGATCATCTCCTCGGCGGGCTGGGCGACCCGTGCCGCCGTCCACGGCAGGACGATCCCGCCGTACTTCCACTTGCTGGTCTCGATCGCCAGCAGCATCACCAGATCGCCCTGCTTGACGCGGTCGGTCTGCCACGCGTAGTCGAGCGCGAGCGGGACCGCCGCCGAGCCCGTGGCCCCCACCAGCGCCAGGTTCTCGAAGATCTTCGGCTCGATCGCAGTCCACTCCGCCGTCAGCAGGCCGGCCTCGCGCAGCTCGTCAGTCATGTAGCCCGCGTTGCCCTCGGGGATCACGCACACGTCGATCGCCTCGGCCGTCACGCCGCAGCGGCTGAGCGTCTCGCGCAGGGCTTCGGTGAGCACGTAGGGGGTGAAGCGGCCGCTCTCCACCACGTCCACCTTCAGCTCGACCAGCCTCTTGGCCGCCAGCTGGTGGGCGATCGAGTCGTGCGTGCCCCCGCCGATCACCTGCATGCCCGGCTTGCGCTCGCCGCCCACGCTGCATATCGCCGAGCCGAGCAGCCCCGCTCCCTCCTGGTCCTGCGCGCGCAACACGATCGCGCCGGCCCCGTCTCCGAAGTTGTAGATCCCGAGCCGGTCGCGCATGCGCACGCGCTCGGGATCCTGCCCGAGGAAGACCGGCACCGTCAGCGGGGAGATCGTCTCGCTGCCGATCACCAGGGCGGTCTCGAACTCGCCGCGCTCGAGGTAGAGCCTCGCGACGTCCAGCGCCTCCACGCCGCCCGCGCAGCCCGATCGGATGTCGATGGCAGCGCACTTGGCCAGACCGAGGTGCTCCTGCACGAGCGTGGCGGTCGGCGGCAGGTGGTACTCGGGGCTGGCCGTCGAGACGACCAGCAGCTCGACCTCCTCCGGTTCGGTTTCGGCTCGCTCGAGCGCCTGCAGCGCGGCCTTGGCGGCCATCTGCGAGTTCGTTTCCGATTGCTCGCCGGTGTGCAGGTCGGCGACCCAGTGGCGCGTCTTCACCTGGATCCCCTCCAGCACGTCGTCCGGCAGCGGCCCCGCCACGCTTTCGAGTTGCTCGTTGGTGATGGGGTCGCCGGGCAGCCAGCCGCCCGTCGCGAGCACCACAGCGCTACGCATGGGCGGCATATTCCCCTATCTGCCGGTCGCTTGTCAACACCGCTCGTGCGAGCGCCGGCGCGCTCGCACAGCGCCTATCGTCTGTGCCGATGCGGGCACCGACGAGCACACCGGCGACCACGTGCAAGTAGAGCGCGACGTGGCGATCGCAGCGCGCGACGGCGTGATCCTGCGGGCCGACGTCTACCGGCCCGACGGGAAGCGCAGGGTGCCGGCGATCCTCAGCCGCACGCCCTACGACCGCGCTCTCACGCTCACCGCCCTTGCCGCGATCGACCCCGAGCGTCTCGCCGAGGCGGGCTTGGCGCTGGTCTGCCAGGACGTGCGTGGCCAGCACTCCTCCGAGGGGGATTTCTACCCCTTCCGGACCGAGGGCAGCGACGGCTACGACACGGTGGAGTGGATCGCCGCTCAGCCGTGGTGCTCGGGGGCCGTGGGCATGGCCGGGCGCTCCTACTCGGCCGCCACGCAGTGGCTGGCGGCGGCAGAGCGCCCCGCCGCCCTGAGGGCCATCGCCCCGGTGGTGACCGGAAGCGACTATTACAACGGTTGGATCTATCAGGGCGGCGCCTTCCAGCTGGGGTTCAACCTGTTCTGGGTCCACCTCATGACCGCACCGCGCGAGCGCGTGTCCTTGTCCGAGCAGTTCGAGCATCTGCCCCTCGCCACCCCGCCGCTTCTGGCGCGCAGCCCGGCTGGGCGCTTCTATCGCGACTGGCTGGCGCACCCGACCTACGACCAGTACTGGCGAGCGCTGGGGGTCGAGCGCCGTTACGCCGAGGTCGAGGTGCCGGCGCTGAACGTCGGGGGCTGGTATGACCTCTTCCTGGCCGGCACGCTGGAGAACTACGCGCGCATGCGCGCCGAGGCCGCCACCGCGGCGGCGCGTGAGAACACGCGTCTGCTCGTCGGCCCCTGGGCTCACGGGTCGGCCTTCGGCACCTACCCCGATCACCGCTTCAAGGAGTTCGGCCCCGAGGCGCAGCCGGACCTCGCCGCGATTCAGATCGAGTTCTTCGCGCGCCATCTCGGCGTCGAGCGAGCGGACGGCGCGGCGCCGGGAGACGGCGAGCATGCGCCCGTGCGGATCTTCGTGATGGGCGAGAACCGCTGGCGCGACGAGCCGGCATGGCCGCTGGCGCGCGCGCGCGAGCAGCGCTGGTTCCTGCACGCCGGCGACGACCGCGGCGGCGTGCTCTCGCCGGAGCCGCCCGCAGACCAGCCGCCGGACGAGTACACCTACGACCCGCGCGACCCGGCGCCGACCGTCGGCGGCCCCACGTCGTTGCCGGCGGGCCTGCTGCGCACCAACTCCGGCCCGCTCGATCAGCGCAAGCTCGAGGCTCGCCCGGACGTGCTCGTGTACAGCTCAGCGGCGCTCGAGCGCCCCGTGGAGGTCACCGGTCCGCTGGCGCTGGTGCTGTACGCCGGCACGTCCGCGCCCGACACCGATTTCGTGGGCAAGCTCTGCGACGTCGCGCCGGATGGCGTCTCACGGATCCTCGCCGAGGGCGTCCTGCGCGCCCGCTACCGCCACGGCTTCGACGCGCCGCAACTGCTGAGCGCGGGCGAGGTGTGCCGCTACGAGGTCGATCTCGTCGCAACCAGCAACGTGTTTCTCGCGGGGCACCGCATCCGCCTGCTGATCACCAGCAGCTCGTTTCCGCGCTTCGACCGCAACGCCAACACGGGCGCGGCGATCGGCAGCGACGAGGAGCGCGACCTGGCGCCCGCCCGCCAGCACATCTTTCACGACGCCACGCGGGCCTCGCACCTCGCGCTGCCGGTGGTGGCGCCGTGATCACCCAACCGCCAAAGGAGAACCCGCCATGAGCAAGACCGCGTTTCTGTTTCCCGGTCAGGGGTCGCAGCGGATCGGCATGGGCGCCGACCTGCTGGAGGCGCGCGCCGAGCTGTTCGACCGCTACAT
>JASHYF010000306.1 GCA_030043235.1 Solirubrobacteraceae bacterium
CTCTGCTCTACGTCCGATCGCACGGCGTCCGTCATGGGAGCGCCGAGGTTCTAGCACGGCTCGCGCGCGGTGATGACGTCGACGCGAGCGAGTACACCTTCCGCACACTCACCCAGATCGAGACCGCCGCTCGCGAGCTCGACTGGATGAACAGGGGCGTTTTCATCAGCGTCGGCGGGCGTCAGCCGGGCGCAGTCGTCTACGAGACCTACCTCGTCGCGTGAGCCCGCCCGAGCCGCAGAAGGTTGCGATCATCACAGGCGCCTCGCGGGGCATCGGCGCGGGGCTGGTCGAAGCGTTTCGCGCGGCCGGTTACGCCGTGGTCGGAACGGCGCTCAAGATGCCACCCTCGGACGAGGCCGACTACGCCACCGTGGCGGGCGACATCGTCGAACCGGCCACTTCCGAGCAGGTGGTAGGGGAGGCTCTCGACCGGTTCGGTCGCATCGACACGCTGATCAACAACGCCGGGATCTACATCGGCAAGCCGTTCACGGACTACACCGTCGACGACTACGACGCGATCGTCGATGTCAACCTGGCCGGGTTCTTCCATATCACCCAGCGGGCGATCAGGCAGATGGTCGACCAGGGCGCGGGTCACGTCGTCAACATCAGCACCAGCCTCGTGGATCATGCCGATAGCAGCCGACCCTGCGCGCTCACGGCTCTGACAAAGGGCGGCCTGGCGAGCGTCGCCGGGTCGCTGGCGATCGAGTACGCCTCACGCGGCGTGCGCGTCAACGCGGTCTCGCTCGGCGTGATCAAAACGCCGATCCACGACGAGGCCTCGTACGCAGGAATGGCCGCGCTGCATCCGCTCGGGCGCCTCGGAGAGGTGAGCGATGTCGTCGACGGGATCCTCTACCTCGAGCGCGCCACGTTCGTCACCGGGGAGATCCTGCACATCGACGGCGGCCAATCCGCGGGTCACTGATGCCGAAGGCCGACCGGCCGTCGCGGCCGGCCCGGGTCGATCGTCGCTCACCCAGACCGAGCCGAGGACTCGGTGTCGTCGTAAATGCGAGCCGTCGGCGCGGAGAACAACTCGGGCACAAACGGCATTCGAAGACCCTCTCACCGTGCTACGAGTTGTAAGACGTCGGCATCGACTTTGGGGAGCGCTTGTTCCATCCGTGAAATGGCGAATAGTCGCCCGCGTCCCACGCCTCGCGTAGCCCAGGCTTGCTGAGGTCCCAGTCAGGGCGGGTCTCGCTGCTGGCCACGCGCAGGTCATGCCAGAGGTCCACGAACGAGGGACGCCCCCAGAACCAGTAGCCGTCGTAGACGGTGTGGATGACCAGCCCGGGCTTGAGCACGATCGTATGGGGGATCATCGGGTCGTGCTCGGGGTCGGTGTACTCCTGGATCTCGAGATCCTTTTGGACGGTCCGCTCGGGATCGGAGAGGAAGGGCCATTGGGCGCCGGTCGACGCGCGGAACTCCTGGCTGGTGTGATGGGTGTCGGTCGAGATCGTGGCGAGTTGCGTGTAGGCGACTGCGATCTTCGGGTAGTTGGCGGCGAGTTCGAGGTGCTGCTGGTGCTCCTTGGGGCAGTAGTGCCCGCGCGCGAGCGTGAGGATCAGGGGGTCCTCGCCCTGGATCTCGCTGAGCCTGCGAGTACGGTTCTCGTGATCGGGCAACTCGTAGTCTGGAAAGGTGCCGCCCGGGACGATGTCGCTGCGCATGAGCTGCTCCTGTCTTTGTTGAGGAGTGACGGCGTGACCGCCGTCCGGTCCACTCGCGCCCGGCGCTACACAGGTCCCGACCGCCGATCCGCGGCGCGGATGCGGACCAGTAGTAACCTGCGCGCCATCGGAGCCTGTCCGGTCCGCGTTGAGCGTAGTCGACTGGCGCCGCGTGCGCCAGAAAGGGGCTGTCCCGATGAGTGCCCACACGCCGGTGTGCGAGCTGCTGGGGATCGAGCACCCGATCGTCTGCGCGCCTTTGGCTGCAGATCCGCGGCTGCCCGCCGCCGTCTCAAATGCTGGCGCGCTTGGTACCACGGAGCTGTGGTGGATGGACGACGCCGGAGCTGTGGTCCGTGAAACGGCAGCGCTGACCGATCGTCCGTTTGGCGGCAACTTCGCTCTGAACTCCGATCAACGCCGTCGCGTCGATCAGGCTCTTTCGGCTGGCCTGCGGATCGTGTCGCTCTTCGAGGGCGACCCGCAGGGCTACGTCGAGGTGGTGCACGACGCCGGAGGGCTCGTCATGCACACGGTCAGCAGCGCGGAGGAGGCCCGGCGCGCGGTTGGATGCGGCGTGGACGTGATCGTCGCGCAGGGCTGGGAGGCGGGCGGCCATGTGCCGGGGCGCGTCGCAACGCTCCCATTGGTACCAGCGGTGGTCGACGCCGTGGCGCCCATACCGGTGATTGCGGCCGGCGGGATCGGCGACGCTCGAGGGGTCGTGGCCGTGCTCGCCCTTGGCGCGCAGGCCGCTTGGCTGGGCACGCGGTTCCTATTGGCCAACGAGATGCCGATCCACGAGGAATACCGGCGCCTTCTCGTAGACGCGGCCGAGACCGACGCGGAGTGGTACGCGAACCTCTATGAGGTGGGATGGCCGGACTCCCAGAGCGTTGCGCTCGCCAAGCGATCGCAGCCCGTGCAGCCTCTTCGACCGCTTTGGTCCCATTGCCGGTCCCAACGGTCCCAAACCTGTGGCGATTGACACGAGCTGCGCGAGCGGCTTGGAGCGCTCGGGCGCGCTCTGCCTCCACAACGCGGCCGGGCGGGAAGCGATACTGCCTGGTGTGAGCGAGGATCAGGGCGGGGAGAAGACGGGGCCAGCGGGCACTTCACGCAGCGTGGCTGCCCTCATCGCGTTGCTCGTGCTGGTCTCCG
>JASHYF010000033.1 GCA_030043235.1 Solirubrobacteraceae bacterium
AGGCCGAGCTCGAGATCGAGCGGGTGCTGGAGGAAGGCGCTGGCGAGGCTCCGGCGGCTCCGGCCGCGATCGGGCGTGTGCGCGAGCTGCGCGGTGCTCCGGAGGACTACCTGCGCGAGCTCCACGCGCGCTTCCGCGATCTGGACCTGCGCGGCCTGGACGTGCTGCTGGACTGCGCGAACGGCGCCACCTACCTCCTCGCGCCGGAGATCTTCAGGCGCCTCGGGGCGCGCGTTTCGGTGCTCGCCGACGCGCCGGACGGGCGCAACATCAACGCCGGCTGCGGCTCCACGCACGTGCACGAGCTCGCGCGGGCGCTGCTGGCGGGCGGGCACGCCGTGGGCTTCGCGTTCGACGGCGACGGCGACCGCGTGCTGGCGGTGGACCGCCGCGGCGAGGTGGTGGACGGCGACGAGCTGATGGCGCTGGCCGCGCTGCACCTGCGCGCGCGCGGGCGCCTCGGCGGCGAGGGCGTGGTGGTCACGGTCATGACCAACTACGGCTTCCACGCGGCGATGCAACGTGCCGGCGTGGCGGTGGCGAGCACCAACGTCGGCGACCGCTACGTGCTCGAGGAGCTGCGCGCGCGGGGCTGGACGCTCGGCGGAGAGCAGTCGGGGCACATCATCGACATGGGCTTCAACCGCACCGGCGACGGCATCGCCAGCGCGCTGCTGACGCTCGAGGCGCTCGCGGGGCGCGACCTCAGCGAGCGCGACGCCATGGCCAAGCTGCCCCAGCGCCTTGTCAACGTGCGGGTGCGCGACCGCGACGCGCTCGCGCAGGCGCACGAGGTGGACGCAGCGGTGCGCCACGCCGAGCGCGAGCTCGCCGGACGCGGGCGCGTGCTCGTACGGGCGAGCGGGACCGAGCCGCTGGTGCGCGTGATGGTGGAGGCGCCCAGCGACGAGGAGGCCGAGCAGCTGTGCAGTCGCCTCGTCGCGCTCGTCGAGCGCGAGCTCGGCTAGCGCCGTTGGTATCGTCGATCCGGTGTGCGGCATCGTTGGCTACGTCGGCAAGCCCGGCGGGGGGCGCGGGGTCCAGGACCTGCTGCTCGCCGGCCTGAGAAGGCTCGAGTACCGCGGATACGACTCGGCGGGGATCTCCGTGATCGCCGACGACCGCATCGAGGCCGTGCGCGCGGTGGGCAACCTCGATGCGCTGCGCGCCAAGCTCGAGCACCAGGCGCACGGTGTCTCGCCGGCGGCCGTGGCCACCGTGGCGCGGGCCCCCACGATCGGGATCGGCCACACGCGCTGGGCCACGCACGGACGGGTCAGCGAGGAGAACGCCCACCCCCACTGCGACGACGCCGGCCGTGTGCACGTGGTGGTCAACGGGATCGTCGAGAACTACATGGAGCTCAAGCAGCGCCTGCTCGACAGCGGCAGCGTGTTCACCTCCGAGACCGACGCCGAGGTGATCGCACACCTGATCGCCGGCGCGTACGCGAGCGATTTGGAGGCGGCCGTGCGCTACGCCTACGCCCGGCTGCGGGGTCACTTCGCGTTCGTAGCGATGAGCCTCGACGAGCCGGAGACGCTCGTCGGGGCGCGGCGCGAGTGCCCGCTGGTGATCGGGCGCGGCGAGGGGGAGCAGTTCGTCGCCTCGGCAGTCCCCGCGTTCCTGTCCGAGACGCGCCGCGCCCAGTTCGTGGAGAACGGCGAGATCGTCGTGCTGCGTCCCGACGAGGTGCGGATCGTCACCGCTGAGGGCGTGCCGGTCGAGCGCGCGATCGAAACCGTCGACTGGGACGAGGAGACCGCCGAGAAGGGCGGCTTCGAGACGTTCATGCTGAAGGAGATCCACGAACAGGCCGACGCGGTCGCGGAGACGATCGCCGATCGCACGGCGCGCGGCGTGGGCGTGGAGCTCGACGAGCAAGGGGCGCTCGACGAAGAGCTCCTCGCCGGCGTGCGGCGGATCGTGGTCGTGGCCTGTGGGACCGCCTACCACGCGGGCCTGATCGGCCGCTATGCGATCGAGGAGTGGGCGCGCATGCCGGTCGAGCTGGACATCGCCTCCGAGTACCGCTACCGCAACCCCGTCATCGGGCCGGGCGATCTCGTCATCGGGATCTCCCAGTCGGGCGAGACCGCGGACACGCTGGCCGCGATGCGCCTCGCCCGCGAGCGCGGCGCACGCGTGCTCGCGATCACCAACACGATGGGCTCGCAGGCGACGCGGGAGGCCGATGGCGTCCTGTACACGCGCGCGGGCCTGGAGGTCGGGGTGGCGGCGACGAAGACGTTCGTGTGCCAGGTGGCGGTCATGTACCTGCTCGGCCTGCGGCTGGCCGAGCTGCGCGGGTCGCTCCCGTCCGCGCGGATAGCGGAACTGGTGGCCGAGCTCAAGCGCCTGCCGCACTGCATCGACGAGGCCATCGACGGCTGCGAGCAGCCCGCCGCGGCGATCGCACAGGAGTGCTGGCAGGCCGCGTTCTTCCTGTACATAGGTCGTCACATCGGCCTGCCGGTCGCGCTCGAGGGAGCGCTCAAGCTGAAGGAGATCTCCTACGTCTCGACCGACGCCTACGCGGCCGGCGAGATGAAGCACGGTCCGATCGCGCTGCTCGACGAGGCCACGCCGGTCGTGTGCGTGGCCACGCGCTCGCCGGTGCTCGAGAAGCTGATCTCCAACGTACAGGAGGCGCGCGCTCGCGGCGCGCGCGTGATCGCCGTGGCCACCGCCGGGGAAGGCGCGATCGAGCAGCACGCGGACGTCACTATGACCGTGCCCGCCACCGACTGGATGCTGCAGCCGATCCTCGCGGTCATTCCGCTGCAGCTGCTCGCCTATCGGATCGCCCGCCAGCGCGGCCTCAACGTCGACCAGCCGCGAAACCTCGCCAAGACGGTCACCGTCGAGTAGCCCTCCACCGGTGCGCAAGCTGCCGCCCTGGCTCGTGCCCCTCCCGGACGCCGAGAGCATGCGCGCGATCGACCGCTGGGCGATCGAGGAGCAGGGCGTGCCGGGGCTCGAGCTGATGGAGCGCGCGGGGATCTGCGTGGCACGCGCGCTCGAGCGCCTCGCGCCCGGCGGACCGGTGACCGTCGTGTGCGGCAAGGGCAACAACGGCGGCGACGGTCTCGTGGTCGCGCGGCTGCTGCGCGAGGCGGGCCGGCAGCTCAGCGTGGTATGCGTCGGGCCGCCCGGCGAGCTCACGGGCGACGCGCGCGCCAACCTCGCGCGCCTTCCCGGCGAGCGGCCGGTGCGGTTGAGCGGGGCGGCCTGGACGCCCGAGGCGGAAGCTGCTGCTGGCTCGCCCTTCGCGGCCGACTCACCCTCAGCGGCCGGCTCGTCCTCAGCGGGCGGCTCGTCCTCAGCGGCCGGCTCCTCATCCGCGGCTGACGCCGGGGCGCTCACGGGACACAGCGAGGTGCTCGCCGGACAGGCGGCGATCGTCGATGCGCTGCTCGGCACCGGCTTCTCCGGGGAGCCGCGCGGCGCGGTTGCAAGGGCGATCGACGCCATCAACGCGTCCGGCGCGCCGGTGGTGAGCGTGGACGTCCCCAGTGGCGTGGACGCCTCGACGGGAGTCGTGCGCGGCGCGGCGGTGCGCGCCGCGGTGACCGTCACCTTCCACGCTGCCAAGCCCGGGCTCTGGATCAGGCCCGGCAAGGCGCACGCAGGCGAGGTGCAGACGTGCGACATCGGCATCCCGCGCGGCGCCCCAAGCGCGGCGAGCGTCGGCCTGATCGCGCCGCGGGTGCTCGCGGGGCTGCCGCGCCGGGAAGCCTCCTCGACCAAGTTCGTCTCCGGCCACGTGCTCGTCGCGGGCGGCTCGCGCGGGCTCACCGGTGCGCCGAGGATGGCCGCGGAGGCGAGCATGCGGGCGGGCGCGGGATACGTCACCGCGTGCGTCCCCGCCTCGCTGCAAGCCGTGCTCGCCAGCGTGGGACTGCCGGAGATGATGACCCGCGGGCTGCCCGACGAAGATGGCGCGCTCACGCCGCAGGGCACCGACGCGGTGCTCGAGGCCAGCGGCCGTGGCGGAGCGCTGGCGCTCGGCCCGGGACTCGGGCGCACGGACGGCGCGTTCGCGTTCGCACGCTCGCTCGCCGCCCAGGCCGACGTGCCGATGGTGCTGGACGCGGACGGCCTGAACGCGCACGCGGGCCAGCTCGGCGCGCTCGCTCGCCGGCGCGCGCCCACGGTGCTCACGCCGCACGCCGGCG
>JASHYF010000307.1 GCA_030043235.1 Solirubrobacteraceae bacterium
CACGCGCGCGAGCGCCGCCGACTGGGACCGCATTCATCTCGAGTTCCGCCCGCAGTCGCCGGCGAGTCCCGCGCTCGTGGCGGCGGCGGCCGCCGGCGCCGCGCACTCCGCGTCAAGCGGGCGCACCGCGCCCGCGCCGGTGGTGAGCGCCAGCGCGCTGAGCGCCGCGCAGTGGGACAAGCTGATGGCGCGGGTCGGGGCGCTGCCGACGCCGGTGATCGCCGGCAGGCCCACCTCCGCGGCCATCCCCGACCCGAAGCGCCCGTAGGCGATCGGGCCGGGCGTAGGCGATCGGGCCGGGCGCCAGCCCCGACCCGAGGCCCGTGGGCGATCAGCCCCCGCCCCGAGGCCCGTGGGCGATCAGCCCCCGCCCGCTCCGGACGCGCCGGGGCGCGCGCGGAACAGGTCGCTGTGGCACTTCGCCTCCGCGCTCGTGAACTGGCTGCTTTTCGTGTTCACGCCTTTGGTGTCGAAGATCGGGCCTTTGCCGGAGGTGTTGGGTTCAGGCAGGCTCACGCCGTTTTCGCGCATGCACGCCGCGAACTTCTTGTACGCCTGCTCGATCGCCTGCCTGACCGCCGGGCTGTTGAAGAAGCGGCCACCCGCACCGTGGCCGGCGCCGAAGCTGCCGCCGAAGCTGCCGCCGCACTTTTTCAGCGCCGCCTCGAACTGGCTGCGCGTCACGCCCGCCGGCAGTTGCGGCCCGCCCGTCCCGCCGGCGCCTGGGGTGTAGCCGCCGGCGCCTGGGGTGTAGCCGCCGGCGGGTCGTTCTCCGGCTTTGCGCTGCGGCAGGGTGATGCCGTTCTTCTGCAGGCATTCGCGCAGCGCCGTGAAGCGCCCGCCGAATGCGCCTGCTTTGCCGCCGGTCGACGTGGTCGCGCTGGCGCTCGCGTTGGCGTTCGTGCTCGTCGTGCCGGTCGGGGAGGAGCCGCTGGAGGAGCTGCCGCACGCCGCCAGCGCGATGCTGGCGAGCGCGAGGACCAGCACGGCCGTCACGCGTTTGCTGCTTTTGCTGTTGATGTGAGGCATTGACTTCCTTTGTTGGTGATCTCGTTGACGAAGTTTGCGTCCGCCCCAGCGCCTGCGCCGTCGCCTGCCAATGTAGCTAGCCGCCGTTGCCGAACAGCGAGGGTTCCTTGCTGCTGGCAGCGCTGCCGCCGCCGGTCCTGCCGGTAGCGCCGCCGAACAGCGATGCCAGGCCGCCGCCGCTCCCCCCGACGTCGATCGTTTCGGCGCTGATCGCGCCATTCGAGCCGGTGGTGCCGGTGACGGTCACGGTTTCGCCAGGGTGGATGCCCGTGACGCTCGAGCTGACGGTCTTGTTCACGGTCGTGCCCGCCGAGGTGCTGACCTTGACGGTGTTGCCTTCGGAGTTGGTCACGTACAGCGTGCTGCCTTCCAGGTAGGCCACCGTTCCGGCGGTCGGACGCGTGAAACCGCTCGGGAAGCCGGCGGCCCCGCTCGAGGAGGCGCCCGTGGAGGACGCGCCCGTGGAGCTCGTGCCGGTGCTCGAGCTGCCGCCGCCCAGCCCGCGGAAGCGCGAGGCGAAGGCCGCGGCGGCGCCGCTCGCCGCGGATGGGGAGCTCGGGCTCTGCTGTCCCTTCTCCACGAGCACCCCGCCGATGAACCCGCAGGCGGCCAGCAGCACGGCGAGCATGGCCAGGGCGATGGGGTTCCCGCCCGTTCCGAGCAGCCGGCGGCGGGGCCTGCGGGGCAGCTCGGGCTCCTCCAGCCACGCCTCGCCCGCCTCGTAGGGCGGCCCGTCGTCGCGCGCATACGCGTCGGTCGCGTACGCGCCGGCCGGCTCGGGCACCTGCGTGGCGGCGTCGAGCGCCGGCCGATCGCCGGTCTGCTCGGGGGGGCGGATGGGCTCGTCGTGTGGCATCGCAGGCTCCTGCTGGTGGGAGGAGGGACGGAGGTGGGGAGGTTGATCACTCAAAGCGCAGCGCCTCGATCGGTCGCAGGGCAGCCGCGCGCGCGGCCGGGTAGGTGCCGAAGAACAGGCCCGAGGCGAGGGCTGCGCCGAAGGCGAGGAAGATCGAGTAGGTGGCGACCTGCGGATGCACCCCGGCGATCTCGAACTGGCTGCCGATCACACCGACGGCCACGCCCGCGATGCCGCCGAACAGCGACACGAGCACCGCCTCGGTGAGGAACTGCGTGAGGATGTCGCTGCGCCGGGCGCCGATCGCCTTGCGGATGCCGATCTCGCGCGTGCGCTCGGTGACGCTCACGAGCATGATGTTCATCACGCCGATCCCGCCCACGAGCAGCGAGATGGCCGCCACCTCGCCGAGCAGCGTGGTGAACACGCTGCTGGTGGAGCTGGAGGTTTCGAGCAGCGAGCCCTGGTTGAGCACGCTGAAGCCGGGTTCGGCGGTGTCTTTGATGTGGTGGCGTTCCTCGAGGATCGTCGTCACCTCCGCTTCGGCGGCCTTGAGCGAGGATTCGGACTTCGCCTGGACGGTGATCGAGTCGATCGGCCCCAAGCCGGTCAGCGAGTCCTGCACGGTGGTGATCGGCGCCATCACCACGTCGTCCTCGTTGGTGGTGCCGTTGGTGCCCTTTTTCGCGAGCACGCCCACCACTTCGTAGTTGCTGCCGTTGACCTTCATGTTCTGCCCGACGGCGCTGGCGCCGCCGAAGAGTTCGTGCACCACTTCCTGACCGATCACCGCCACGCGCCTGTGCTTGGCGACGTCTTCGGAGGTGAACGAGGCGCCTTCGGCGATCCTGTAGGTGTGGGCGGTCAGGTATGACGGCGTCGTGCCGACGAACGAGGACGGTTCGAAGCTCGTGCCGCCGTACACGAGGCTCACGTCGCTGGCGTCGACCACCGGCGAGGCGCTCTTGACGTCGGGCGCGAGCGCGGGGTTCTGCAGGGCTTCGGCGTCGGCCTTGGTGAGCGAGACCGTGCTCGTGGTGGGCGCCAGCGGGCCGGCGCGAAAGGCGCCGCTGCCCTGCACGACCAGCACGTTCGTGCCGAGGCTCTGAATCGTCGACTCCACGGCCTTGGAGGAGCCGTTGCCGACGGCGATCAGCACGATCACCGATGCCACGCCGATCGTCATGCCCAGGATCGTCAGGCCGGAGCGGAGCTTGTTGGCGGTGATGCCGCTCCAGGCGATGCGCAGTGATTGAGGCCCGCCCACCCCGATCACCGCTGCGCCTCCGTCACGGGCGCACCGAGCGGCCGGCGGTGCGCGGACTTCTGGCGCTGCAGCGGCGGCGGGGCGTCGAGCACGCCCAGCGTGCGCCGGTCCTCGACGACTTCGCCGTCCGAGAGCCTGATCACGCGCTTGCTCTGTTCGGCCACGTCGGGCTCGTGGGTGATCAGCACGACCGTGCGGCCTTCTTCGTTGAGGTGCGCGAAGATGCGCAGCACCTCCTCGGTGGAGTGCGAGTCGAGGTTGCCGGTGGGCTCGTCCGCGAGGATCAGCGAGGGATTGGTCACGAGCGCGCGCGCCACCGCCACCCGCTGCTGCTGGCCGCCGGAGAGCTCCGAGGGCTGGTGATTCATGCGGTTGCCCATTCCCACCGAGCGCAGGGCGCGTTCGGCGCGCCCCCGCCGCGCGGCGCCGCGCAGGCCCGCGTAGGCGAGCGGCAGCTCGACGTTTACGAGCGCGCTCGTGCGTGGGACGAGGTTGAAGCTCTGGAAGACGAAGCCGATCTTGCGGTTGCGCAGGTCGGCGAGGTCGTCCTCGTCCATGTCGCGCACGTCCACGCCGTCGATCAGATAGCGGCCGCTCGTGGGCAGGTCCAGACAGCCGAGGATGTTCATGAGCGTGCTCTTGCCGCTGCCCGAGCTGCCCATGATCGCCAGCAGGTCGCCGGTCTCCACCCGCAGCGAGACGTTGCGCAGCGCCCGCACGCGGATCTGGCCGAGGTCGAACACCTTCGTGACCGCGCGCACGTCGATCACCGGATGGCGCGGAGCGCGGCCGTCGGCTGGCGCGCGCCTCACCAGCGGCTGGCTGCGCGGGACGCGCGCCTGCGGCGTCTCGCGCGAGCGCGGGGAGCGGCGCATCAGCCCCCGCCCCTGAAGAACGCCCCTGCGCCTGCGCCCGCGAAGCCGCCGCCGCCTCCCAGCCCGCCCGCGAGGCCCCCTGCGCCGAGGCGGCTGCCGAGTTTGGAGCTGAGGCTGCTCGTGCTGCTGGAGCTCGTGCTGACGGTCGGCAACAGCACCGTTTCGCCCGCGCTCAGCCCGCTGAGGATGATCGTGGAGCTGTTGCCGGCGAGCCCCGTGACCACGCGCTTGCGCACGTCCTTGCCGTTCTTCACCACCGTCACGGTGTCCGCGGTGATCGCGCTGGTGGGGACGTTCAAGCCTTCCGCCTGCTTGACGACGACTTCGGCGGTGGCGCTCATCCCGAGCTTGAGGTCCGGTTCCAGCTGGTCGAGCTGGAAAGTCACGTCATAGCTCACCGCGCCGCTGCTGCTCGTCGAGGTCAGCGCCACTTCGCTGACGTGCGCCGCCAGTTTGCGGCCTTCGAGCGCTTCGACGGTCACGGTGGCGATCTGGCCGTCTTTCACATGTCCGATTTCAGATTCGCTGAGGGGCACCACGAGCTGCATCGCGCTGAGGTCGCTGAGCACCGCGAACGTCGAGCTCGAGGAGCCCGACGAGCCCGATGACCCGGACGAGCCGGAGGAGCCGGAGGAGCCCGCCGCGTCCGCTCCGCGTCCGCTCGCGCTCAACGCGGACGCGCCCGATCCCGAGTCGCTCGAGGAACTGCTGGCGCTCGAGTCCCTGGTCGTGCCGTTGCCGGACACGACTTCCCCGACCTGACCGGAGAGCGAGACGAGCGTGCCGCTCTCAGGCGCGTACAGCTTGGTGTCCTGCACCGCCTGTTCGTCGCTCTGCACGGTCAGCTTGTCGCTCTTGACCGCCGCCCGCGCGGAGGCGAGGTTCGCTTCGCGCGTAGCCG
>JASHYF010000308.1 GCA_030043235.1 Solirubrobacteraceae bacterium
GTGACGATCAAGGGCACCGGGTTCCTGAAAGGCGCGACCGTGACGATCGGGTCGGCGGCGACGAGCGTGGTCGTTGTGTCCGCGACGGAAATCACGGCGAAGACGGCTGCGCACGCGGCTGGGAGCGTCAAGGTGGAAGTCGTCGAGGGTGGCGTTGCGCCCAGCGCGACGGTGGAATACACCTACGTGACACCGCCATCCATCACGAAAATCGAACCGTCCTCGGGCCCGCCGGCAGGGGGCAGGGAAATCGTGATCATCGGCACCGGGTTCACAAAAGGCGCAACGGTCAAAGTCGGCGCCAACGAAGCCACCGAAGTCAAAGTCGAATCGGAAACCGAAATCACGGCGAAGACGCCCGCTGGTAGTGCAGGGAAAGTCGAAGTGACCGTCACCGACAGCAAAGGCACTTCGAACGCCGTCAGCTACACGTACACGTAGGACGCTCGGCTGCAACCAGTCGAGCACGGTGGCCCGCGTCGCTTGGCGCGGGCCATCTCGTCTCGCTCAGGGCATTGCTTCGTATTCGCCTTCGACGACAAGTCTGTGGCCCCCAAAGATCGACGAGTAGCTGCCTTTAGCGTGGTTTTCGTCACCCCCGCCGACCGCGGCCTCGTTGTCTTCGGCCGCATTCTTCGCCCCCCCGCTGATCGATGCGCCGATGCCGTCGCTGCTCGTGACGTTTTCTTCGCCCCCGCTGATCGACGACCACTGGCCGCCCACTCTGTTGTCTTTGCCGCCGAGGATCGCTGAGTATTCGCCTTCGGCCGAGTTTTCCCGCCCGCCGCCGATCGAGGAGTATAGGCCTTCGGCCTTGTTCTCGCTGCCGCCGCTGACCGCGGCCTGCAGGGCGCTCGCTTCGTTCTCGAGGCCGCCGCTGACCGACGCGGCCGTGCCGTCGCCGCCCGTCTTGTTTTCGTCGCCGCCACTGATCGAAGACCATTCGCCGGCCGCCGTGTTTTCGTGGCCGCCGCTGACCGACGCGCCCTTGCCGCTCGCTTCGTTGAACGTGCCGAACACGTCGCTGTAGGGCCCTTCGGAAGCATCGTGTTCCCCTCCGAGGATCGCGCCATATGACAGGTAGCTCTGTTCGACGCTGCCGATCACGAGGTTGTCAGATCCACTCTGCGTGCGGGGTTTTTCGTCATAGCCGACCACGAGGTTCCCCTCGCCGTTGGGCGTCGCCGCCTCTTTGCCGGCGCCGCTCAGCACCTGCACGTTCGCGTCTGCGAACTGGATGGTCGGCTTGCCATCCACGCCGTGGGCGACGTAGTGCATATACGACAGGATCGATTTCAGTTCTTCCTGTTCGGCTTCCGACAGCTTCGAGAGGCCTTGACCCTGTTTGCCTTCTTTCCCTTCTTTGCCCACGCCTTCCTTGCCCACGCCTTCTTTGCCGGCAGGTCCTTCTTTGCCGGCAGGTCCTTCCTTGCCCTGGGGACCGGCTGCTCCCGGCTTGATCTTGCGGGCGATCCTCGCTTCCAGCGTCTTGAGCGCCTGCGGGCTGATCTGGCTCGCCGAGTTGATGAGGTAGTGCTTGGCGGCCATCGCGCTGCCGCCCATGGCGAACACCAAGGCCATCGTCGCGACGACGTTCGCGTAACTCAACTGTCTGCGTACAGACGAAAACATGCTCAGCCCCAATCGTTCCGGTGGAGAGCGGCGGGCAGCGACGCCGCCGCGCGCGCGTTTGCTCATCCGATTGAACCAGGCCACTCAGACGGCGGCGGGCGGGCGCCGCGCGGGCCTATCGGCGACGCCGCGGCATCTCAGCCGGCCAGCTCGCCGACGCTCCGCAGGATCACACCCCGCTCCTCGGCTTCCGTGGGAGTGAGCAAGGCGTTGGTGCGCTCCAGGTCCGCCTGCGCCGAGGCCAGCGATGACCAGTCCACACCGCTCGTCCACTCCTGAGCTCGGTCGAGCACTTTGATCAGCGCCTGCGGAGAGGCCAGCCCGGACATCGCCAGCAGCGCCTGCAGGTAGTCGTCGCGGTAGACGATCGGGATCATCAGCCGCTGCTGTCCAGCGGCGCTCAGCTCGGCGTTGGCCAGCGCTCGCGCCACGCGTCCGTTCCCGTCGGAGAACGGGTGCACCTCGGCGACGAGGAACGTCGCGAACACGGCCCGGGCAAATCCGGGCCGCAGCGCGTCGTGGCGCTCGAACCCGCGCCGCAGGGTTCCGCGCACTCGCCTCGGAGCGACGAACTCGGTGCTGCCGGCTCGGTTGGGTCCGATATCTCGCGCAAAGCGCTCCGGGGTGGTCCGCTTGACATACGATCGGCGCACGCATGTCAGCCGGCACGGCCACCGACACGCGCCCGGGCAGGCTCGCCGGCAGGCGCATCCTGGTCGTCGGCGCCGGGCAGCAGGACTACGGTCTCGAGGATCCGCCGATCGGCAACGGGCGGGCGATGTCCGTGTTGTTCGCGCGCGAGGGGGCCGCGCTCGCGCTCGCCGACATCGACGCCGCCAGCGTGCAGGCGACCGAGACGCTCGTGCGCGAGCAGGGCGCGCAGTGCGTCACCGTCGTCGCCGACGCGGCCGAGGACAGCGGCATACAGGCGATGTTCGACGGTGGGCGCGCGGCGTTCGGCGGTCTCGACGGACTGGCGATGAACGTCGGCATCGGCGCGGGGCTGCGCTTCAAGGGCACCTCCGTGGAGGATTGGGATCGCGTGATGGCGGTGAACCTGCGCTCGCACTTCCTCGGCTGCAAGCACGCGCTTGCGAGCTTCGAGGACGGCGGCACGATCGTGCTGATCGGCTCGCTCGCGGGGCGCGAGTCGATGCCGGTCCCCGCGTATGCAGCCTCGAAGGCGGCGCTCGAGGCGGTGTGCCGCAACGCTGCCGCCGAGGGTGCGCCGCGCGTGCGCGTGAACGTGCTCGCGCCCGGCCTGATCGACACCTCGCTCGGGCGCATGGCCACCCGGCTGAACCCCGCCCGCGGCGAGGTTCGCATCCCCGCCGGCCGCCAGGGCAGCGCGTGGGAGGTGGCGCGCTGCGCGCTGTTCCTGCTGAGCGAGGACTCCTCGTATGTGACCGGGCAGACGCTCGTCGCCGACGGCGGCCTGAGCGTGGCCACGAGGAGCTGAGGGCACGAGCACAAGCTCGGCGGCGAACATCGAGCTCGGCGGCGAACATCGCGACGCAGTGGCTGTGCTCCGAGGGCTCAGCCGGCCGCGCGGTACAGCGTCACGTTGCGATCGAGCGGCGTGCCCGCGAACCCCTGCGGGCGCCCGCCCTGCGCGTCGAGATAGGCCAGTTCGCGAGAGACGTCCCCGAGGCCGGCCACGCCGCCGGGGACGTGGTCGAGCATCCACGTCTCCAGCGCCGCGCCGCTTGCCGTCGCGCGCACGCGCAGCGCGCGCGCCTGCTGTGGATAGTCGATCAGCGACGCGGTGCTGATCAGCCAGTAGCCGCCGCCGGGCCCCGGGCGCGGCGTGATCCGGTTGCGGTGGGTGTGGCCGGAGATCACGGCGAGCACCCGCGGATGGCTGTCGAGCAGGGCAAGCGCCTCGCCGCCGCCTGCAGAGCTCGTGAGCGGCTGGTGCGAGAACGCGAGCACCCAGCGATCGGCGGCGGCCGCGAGCTGCGCTTGCAGCCACCGCAGCTGGCCTCGGTGGACGAGCCCACCGGAGCCGCCTTCGCGGCGCACGAGGTCGAGCACGACCACCTGCACGTGCTCGCCGAGCTCGAGCGTGTAGTCGAGCGTGGGACCTTCGTCTGCCAGGCCGGCCGCCTGCCGCAGCGCGGCGATGACCTCGGCGGCGGGGAGCTCGTGGCGGCGGGGATCGGACGGGACGCTGACGGAGGGGACTGAGCGCAGCTCTCCGATCAGGCCTTCGAGCAGCGCCGGGTTGGGGAGCCCATCGGGGGCAGCCGCATTCAGGCGCGCGACGGAGCCGGGCACGCGCAGTTCCGTGGGGAGTTCCCAAACCGCGCGCCCCCCGTGCGCGATCGCATCGGTCAGCGGCGTGGGAGCGACGACGCCTTGCACGAGCAGGTCGTGATCGCCGAGCACCGGATAGCACGGCGCCCGCAGGCCGCGCGCGCGGAAGGCTCGCGTCGCCGCCGCGAGCATCCTCGGATGGCGGGGCGCATCCACGTCGGGCCGGTAGTAGAAGGGATCGGGGTCGCCCGCCCACTGAACGCCGAAGTAGCCGCCCGCGCCGCTGTTCGGCTCGACCCCGCCGCCACGCAGTGCCGCGAGCCCGCGCGTCAGCTCGTTGGCCTGCGCGTTGTCGATCAGATCGCCGCCCTGGATCACGGCGTCGGGCGACAGCGCGTCGAGCGCGCGGACGGCGCCGTCGAGCACCTGCGCGGTCAGCGCCTCGTGGGGCCTGAACGTCGAGGTGAACGGCGGACCGAGGCGGGCGAGGAAGGTGACGCGCGCCGGAGACTCGGCGTCGAGCACGTGCGCGTCGGTGAGGTGCGCGAGCGTCGCCAGCACGCCCCCCAGGCGCGCTCGGGGGGCGAGCTCCGTGCGATCGAGCAACGGGTCGCCGGCGCCCGGGTGAAGCTCGCCCGTGCCGCTCGGGTCCGTCCACGTTCCCTGCAGCGTCGAGCC
>JASHYF010000309.1 GCA_030043235.1 Solirubrobacteraceae bacterium
AGCAGGCGCTCGCGCGCGACGCCGCCGAGGAGCGTTCCGGAAACGCCCGCGCGCCGCACCGTCTCGCCGATCAGGCCGGCGAAGCGCTCCACGCGCACGCCGATCGCCGCCCCATCGCCGGCGAGCTCGCGCAGATACTGCTCCACGTCCGCGCGCGTGGGGACGACCAGCAACGGCTCCTCCCCGTGGGCGAGATGGCGGCGCACGGCGTCCATCACCGCCTGAGCCTTGCCCGCGTTGGCGGGTCCGGTGATCAGCGTGAGGGGCATACGCGCCCATCCTGGCGCACATGCCCGACGCGTTTGGCGTCGCGCTTACGCCGCGCGGCCGGCCCCCTCGGCAACCGCCTCGACCTCGGTCTCCGCCTCCGGCGGTTTGGCGCCCTCGCGCGCCCACAGCTCGTCGAACTCCACGCGCCATCTGCCCTCCTCTGTCTGCTGGAGGGCGAGGTGCGCGCGAAAGCTGCGCCCGCTGCGCCCGCGGAAGCCCGTCACCGCCTGCGTGGTGTAGCCCCGCTTGATCAGCTCGCGGGCGACCGCCAGCGGCAGCGTCTTGCCGGCTTTGGACTTCCAGATCACAAAGCCGCAGCCCGGATCGTCGCGCGCCCAGCACGAGTAGCCCTTGCGGTTCTCCACGATCTCGTGCCCGCACACCGGGCACGGGCCGAGGCGCGCGCGGGGGATGCGCACGTCTTTGAGCGTCTCGTCGAGCTCCTTGACGGTCTCGCCGGCAAACTCCGCGATGTCGCTCATGAAGCGCTTGCGCGAGTCCTCGCCCCGCTCGATCTTGCCCAGGCGCTGCTCCCAGCTGCCGGTCATCCCAGGCGAGGTGAGCGCGTGCTCGCCCAACAGGCGGATCACGTTCAAGCCCTTCTCTGTCGCCACCAGCGCGCGCCCGTCGCGCTCCAGGTAGCCGACGGTGATCAGGCGCTCGATGATCGCCGCGCGCGTGGCCGGCGTGCCGATTCCCGAGTCCTTCATCGCCTCGCGCAGCTCGTCGTCGTCGACCAGCTTGCCCGCCGTCTCCATGGCGCCGAGCAGCGACGCGTCGCTGTAGCGACGCGGCGGTTTGGTTTCCTTGCGCACGCTCGCGATCTTGCGCGTGTGCACGTGCTCGTCCCGCACCAGCCGCGGCAGCTTCTGCTCCGTGTCCTCTTCCTCCTCCGCGGCAGCGCCGTCGCGGCGCGCTGCCCCGGCGCCGTCGCCCTGCGCATCCGCGGGCATCTCTTCGTAGCACGCGCGCCAGCCGGGCACCAGCAGCAGCTTGCCGCGCGTGCGGAACACGTGCCCCGCTCCCGCGCCGTCGCCGTCGCCTTCTCTCGCCGGCATGACGGTCGTCTCCACGCGCGTGTTCTCGAACACCGCCTCCGGGTGGAACACCGCGAGGAAGCGCCGCACGGCCATGTCGTAGATGCGCCGGTCGTCCGCGCCCATCTTCTCGAGGTTGTGCTCCGAGCGCGTGGGGATGATCGCGTGATGGTCGGTGACCTTCTCGTCGTTGACCACCCTCGCGAGCGGCAGCACATCCAGGCTCTGCACGTACTCGGCCCCCTTGCGGTACTGCGCGTGCGCGCCGACGAGCCGCGCGATCGGCTTGATCTCCTCGACCACGTCGCTCGGCAGGTAGCGCGAGTTGGTGCGCGGATAGGTCAGCGCCTTGTGCTCCTCGTAGAGGCGTTGCGCGGCCGCAAGCGTGCGCCTGGCGGGGAAGCCGTAGCGGTTGTTGGCCTCGCGCTGCAGCGTCGTGAGGTCGTACAGCATCGGCGCTTTCTCGCGCTGCTCTTTCTTCTCCAGCTTGGTGATCGTCCCCGGCCGGCCTTCGCACGCGGCGACTACCCGCAGCGCCTCCTGCTCGGTGGCGATGCGCGGGCCCTTGGTCGCGCCAGCCTGCTGTGCGCCCTCCGGGTGGGGCGGGTGGGCTCCTTTGTTGGGTGGGCTTCCCAGGGGAGCCTGGTAGTGCCCGACGTACACGCGCTCGCCGGACGCGGGCTCGCCGTCAGCCCGCGCGTCGCCTCCACCGGTCCCGTTCCCGCCGGCCACGAACGTGGCGTCAACCAGCCAGTAGGGCTCGGGCTTGAAGGCTTTGATCTCCTCCTCGCGGCGCGCGACGATGGCGAGCGTCGGCGTCTGCACGCGTCCGAGCGAGACGGCGCCGTCGAAGGAGCTGCGCAGGCGGATCGTGGCGGCGCGCGTGGCGTTCATGCCGACGATCCAGTCGGCCTCCGAGCGCGAGCGAGCGGCCTCCTCGAGGCGCTCGAACTCCTCGCCCGGACGCAGCGCCGCAAGTGCCGCACGCATCGCCGCGCTGGTCATCGAGTTCAGCCACAGGCGTTTGACGGGCTTCTTGCCTTTGGCCTTCTCGTACAGGTACGCAAAGATCAGCTCGCCCTCGCGCCCGGCGTCGCACGCGTTGACGACCTCCTGCACATCCTCTCGCGCGAGCTGCTTGGCGACGACCGACATCTGCTTGCGCGAGCGCTCGTCGCGCACCTCGAGCTTGAAGCGGCTGGGGACGATCGGCAGGTCGCCCATGCGCCAGCTCTTGTATTTCGCGTCGTACGCCTCGGGTTCGGCGAGCTGCACGAGATGCCCGACCGCCCACGTGATCACGTGTTCGGGGCCCTCGAGCAGGCCTTCCTGTTTCTTGAACGGCCCCGGCAGCACGCGCGCGAGGTCCTGGCCCACGGAGGGCTTCTCGGCAACCAGCAGCGTCTTCGCCATGGCGAGCAGGGTATCGATCCCCCACCCGCCCGGGCCGGGCCGGGCGCGGCGGGGCCGGGCCGGGCGCGGCGGGGC
>JASHYF010000310.1 GCA_030043235.1 Solirubrobacteraceae bacterium
CTACGTGCCCGGCGCCGCCCGCCCGCTCGCCACCGGCGCATCGTCGCCGGAGGGGGAGGGGGAGGCCAGGCCCGTGCGCGCGCTGTCCAACTCGTTCGGCTTCGGCGGCCACAACGCCGTGTTGTGCCTGGAGGCCGCAGGATGAGCGTCGCGCTGGTGAAGTCCTTTCACAGACTCTGTATAACGATAGTGATACAGAGTCGATCGCCGGAGGCCGCGTGAGCCTCGCGCTGCTCGAGCGACCCGACGAGCGCCTCGCTCCGCTCGAACGCCTGGAGGTGCTCGCCGACCCCGGCTCGCTGCAGCTGCTGCGCACGCAGGTGCGCTCGCGCCGCATGGGCGAGCGCGCGCGCGCGGGAGACGGCGTGCTGAGCGCCTCGGCGCGCGTGGACGGGCGCCAGGTGCTGTGCTACGCGCAGGACGCGTCGTTCGCCGGCGGCTCGCTGGGGGAAGCGCACGCGCAGAGCATCGTCGAGCTGCTGCGCCTGGCGAGGCGTGCGCGCGTGCCCGTGCTCGGCTTCGTTGAGTCGGCCGGCGCGCGCATGCAGGAGGGCCTCGCCGCGCTCTGCGGCTACGGCGCGATCTTCCGCGAGCACGTGCGCCTGTCCGGCCTCGTGCCGCAGATCTCGATCGTCTGCGGGCCGGCCGCCGGCGGTTCCTCCTACGGTCCCGCGCTGGGCGACTTCGTGATCATGTCCGCGCGCGCCTCCATGTTCCTGACCGGCCCGGGCATCGTCTCGGAGGTGACCGGCGAGGACGTCGACATGGCCTCGCTGGGAGGACCGCGCGTGCACGAGCGCAACGGCGTGTGCCACTTCACCGCGCCCACGGAGGTCGACGCCGCGCTGATCGCGCGCGACCTGCTCGACTACCTGCCCCAGCACGCCGGCGTCGCGCCACAGCGCTGGCCGAGCGTCGATCCGCCCGGGCACCCGCCCGACCGCGCGGTGCCCGCGCAGGCGCGCAAGGTGTACGACATGCGCCACGTGGCCGGCGCGCTGGTGGACGGCGGGCGGCTGATGGAGGTGAGCCAGCGCTGGGCGCGCAACGTGGTGTGCGCGTTCGCGCGCCTCGACGGCCGCGCGATCGGCATCGTCGCCAGCCAGCCCAAGCACCTGGGCGGCGTGCTCGACGCGAGCGCCGCGCAGAAGGCCGCGCGCTTCGTGCGCGCGTGCAACGCCTTCGCGCTGCCGCTGCTCGTGCTCGTCGACACGCCCGGCTTCCTGCCCGGCTCGCGCCAGGAGTCCGGCGCGGTCATCCGCCACGGCGCGAAGCTCGTGCACGCGTTCGCCGAGGCGAGCGTGCCGAGCGTCACGGTGATCGTGCGCAAGGCCTTCGGCGGCGCGTTCATCGCCATGAACTCCAAGGCGCTCGGCGCCGACTACGTGTTCGCGTGGCCCGGCGCGGAGGTGGGGGTGATGGGCCCAGAGCAGGCCGTCGGCATCCTCTCGCGGAGCGAGATCGCCGGCGCCGAGGACCCGGCCGCGCACCGGCGCCGGCTGGCCGCCGCGTACTCGTCCGAGCACCTGCGCGTGCAGGGCGCGAGCGCCGACGGCTTCGTCGACGAGGTGATCGCGCCGCACGACACGCGCGCGCACGTGGCCTCGTGCCTGGAGACGCTCGCCGGCGTGCACCGGCCGCAGGCGCGCGCGAGCAACATCCCGTTGTGAGAGGAGGAGAGAGGATGAATTGGTCAGATCCATTCGAGCAGCTGTCCGTGGGGGAGCGGTTCACCTCCGGCGAGCGCACCGTGCGCGACACCGACGTGATCGTCTTCTCCGCGCTCACCGGCGACTGGCACCCGCAGCACTGCGACCCCGAGTGGGCCGCCGCCAGCCCGTTCGGCGAGCGCATCGCGCACGGCATGCTCGTGCTGTCGCTGGCCGTCGGCCTCGTGCCGCTCGACCCCCGGCGCGTGCTCGCGCTGCGCCGCGTCAGCGACGTGGTGTTCAAGCGCCCGGTGCGCCTCAACGACACGATCTCCGTGTCCGGCGAGATCACCGCGCTGCGGCCGATCGACGCATCGTCCCCGGCATTGTCTCCGGCATCGTCCCCGGCATCGTCCCCGGCATCGTCCCCGGAGGGGGAGGGGGAGGCCGGCGGCCTCGTGGAGTTCGCCTGGCAGGTCCGCAACCAGGACGGCGCGCTCGTGTGCCGTGCGAGCGTGCAGGTGCTGTGGCGCGCCGGCAGCGCGCACTGGGCCGGCGCCGCCCCTGACGAGTTCGTGCCGATGCCGCTGTGATGCTCGACGGCAGGCGCATCCTCGTCACCGGCGTGCTCGATCGCCACTCGATCGCGTTCGCCACCGCCGCGCGCGCCCAGGAGCTGGGCGCGGAGGTGTTGCTCACGGGCTTCGGGCGCACCAAACGCATGACCGAACGCGCCGCCGGCCAGCTGCCGGCGGCGGCGGAGGTGCTGGAGCTGGACGTGAACAGCGCCGCGGACGTCGAGCGCGTGCGCGCCGCGATCGAAACGCGCTGGGGAGCCCTCGACGGGCTGCTGCACGCGGTCGCCTACGCGCCCCCCGACGCGCTCGGGGGCGGCTTCCTGGACACGCCCGCGGAGAGCGCGGCGATCGCGTACCAGACGAGCGCGTTCTCGCTGAAGGCGCTCGTCGCCGGCCTCTTGCCGCTGCTCGATGCCGCGGGCGCAGGCGCGCCGGGCGCCGGCTGCGCAGGAGCCGGCGCGGCGGTGGTGGGGCTCGACTTCGACGCGAGCGTCGCGTGGCCGTCGTATGACTGGATGGGCGTGGCCAAGGCCGCGCTGGAGGCGATCTCGCGCTATCTCGCGCGCGAGCTGGGATCGCGCGGGATACGCGTGAACCTCGTCTCCGCCGGCCCGGTCGAGACGCTCGCCGCGAGCGCCGTCCCCGGCTTCTCCCAGCTCGCGCAGGTGTGGTCGCGGACGGCGCCGCTCGCGTGGGACGTCGAGGACCCCACGCCGGTGGCCGACGCCGCGTGCTTCCTGCTCTCGCCGCTCGCGCGCGCGATCACCGGCGAGATCGTGCACGTGGACGGCGGCTACCACGCGATCGGCTGCCCGTCGCCGGCCGCGACCGACGCCGTCTCGCAGATCGCCGTGCCCGTGCCGTCCGTGCCCTCCACGCCGCCCACCGCCTCTCCCGCGCCCGCGGAGCGCGCACTCTCCTCGCCGGCATACCGCATGAAGGAGCACCCCCCGTTGCAGGGGGCAGGCAGGTGAGCGGCGCGGTCCTGCTCACCGGCGCGACGGGCTTCGTGGGGATGGACGCGCTCGCGCGGCTGCTCGAGCGCGAGGACGAACAGGTGGTGGTGCTCGTGCGCGCGCGCGACGATGACGGCGCGCACGCGCGCTTGCGGGACGTGCTCGCGCAGCTGTACGACGAGCCGCCCCCCGCAGCCGAGCGGGTGAGCGCGGTGCGCGCGGACCTGCTCGAGCCGGGGCTCGGCCTATGCGAGCGCGATCGCGAGCGGCTGATCGGCTCGGTCGACCGGATCGTCCACTGCGCCGCGTCCATCTCCTTCGAGCTGCCGTTCGAGCGCGCGCGCGAGGTGAACGTGGGCGGCGTGGCGCGCGTGCTCGAGCTGGCGCGCGAAATCGCGCTCGGCGGGTCGCTGCGCCGCCTCGTGCACGTGTCCACCGCGTACGTCGCCGGACGCCACGCGGGCCGGTTCGGCGAGGACGATCTCGACCTCGGCCAGGAGTTCCGCAACACCTACGAGCGCTCCAAGCACGAGGCCGAGCGGCTGGTGCGCGGTGCGCGCGAGTTGCCGATCGCGGTCGCCAGGCCGAGCATCGTCGTCGGGCACAGCGCCAGCGGCTGGACCTCCGCGTTCAACGTCCTCTACTGGCCGATGCGCGCATTCGAGCGGGGGCTGCTGCGCGAGGTGCCCGCGCGCGAGGACTCGATCGTGGACTTCGTGCCGGTGGACTACGTCACCGACGGGCTGCTCGCGCTGCTCGACGACGAGGACGCGCGCGGGACCTACAGCCTCGTGGCGGGGGATTCGGCGCTGACCGCCGGCCAGCTCGTCGAGCTGCACGCCGCGGTCTCCGGGCGCGAGCCCGCGCGCTTCGTGGCGCCTTGCGGAGATGGCACGGCCGCCACCGCAGACGAGGAGGCGGCCGCGGCCGCAGACGAGGAGGCGGCCGCGACCGCAGACGAGGAGGCGGCCGCGACCGCCAGCGGGAAGGCGACCGCGACCGCAGACGAGGAGGCGGCCGCGACCGCCGGCGGGAAGGCGACCGCCGGCGGGCAGCCCCCGGGTGGCGGTTTGAACGGGGGCGTGCCGGCAGGCGGCGAGGCGTTCGTGCCCTACTTCGACGTGCGCTGCCGCTTCACGGACGAGCGCGCGCGCGGAGCTCTCGCGCGCGCGGGCGTGGAGAAGCCCGAACCCAGCGATTACCTGGGCCGGCTGATCGCGTATGCGCGCGCCACGGCGTGGGGCAAGCGCGCGATCTCGCGGCAGGCTGCTACTCAGCTCGAGCGAGGCGCTCGCGGCGCCCCAACAGGCTATCCCGCTCGTGCTCCAGCTCCCCGGCCACGCGGTCCATCCAAGCGGGGCGGTGCGGCGTGAGCTTGCGCGGCGCCGCCAACACGTAGGCAAGGCCTGCCAGGAGCGCGACGTCCAACACGAGGACGATCGCAATCCCAAGATCGAGCGACATCGGTGCCTACCCCCTTCGTTCCCGAGGACTTTGCTGCGGGATTTATACAGACTCGCCCAGCGCTTGTCTGTGCGACTGCTCACACGCCGTTCCAACGCCCGCCGGCGGCCTCCAGCTCGACCTCGACGACGCCCGCGATGCGATCCATGTCCGCGTCGTGGGCGAGCAGCCTCGCGCCGGTGCGGCGCGCAACAGCCGCGATCACGCAATCGAGCAGGCCGCGAGGGGTGACGCCTGCGGCGCGGCACCGGCGGTAGATCGTCACCGCACCGTCGAAGTCGCTCAGCGGGTCGAAGCGCAGGAGCTGGAAGCGCAGCAGCAGGCGACGGAGATCCTCCTCGCGCTTCCGGTCGCGTGCGCCGGCCAGCACCTCCATGAGCACCGGCTCCGTGACCGCCAGCGGGCCGTCGCTGTCGATCAGCTCTGTGAGGCGCCGGTCGACCGCGCTGCCCGTCGCCCGGTCGTACTCGACCCACGCGGAGGCGTCCGCGAGGATCACCCGAGCGGGCGGGGGAGCACGTCGGCGGGGATCTCGGAGATGGCGTTCGCTCCGCGCATGGCGAGCGCTTCCTCGCGCGTCATCGGCAGCCCCGCGAGGTGCCGGAGCGCGAGGTCCACGGCGGCCGTCTTGGTGCGCACCCCGTAGCGGTCCATGATCGTCTGCACGTACGTGTCCTCGATCTCGATGTTCGTGCGCACCGCAGCCATACACGTAATATACACGCTACGTGTATGGTGCGTGTACGACAGGCCCTCCAGGCGGCGGGCGTCCAACGCCTGCTCGACGTCCGCCTCAACAACTCATCGCAGCTCGCCGGCTTCGCCAAGGCCCAAGATCTTCCCTTCCTCCTGAGAGAGCTGGTCGGCGCACGCTACGAGCACGACCCCCGCCTGGCTCCAACGCAGGACTTGCTGGACGAATACAAGAAGCGCAAGGGCGAGTGGGCGGTCACCTCGCGACAGCGCCACGATCAGCCGACGGTGGTTGATGCGCTATGATGCGCTACCGTGGAAACTCGAAGTCGAGCCCCCCGCCGAAGCGGCCACCGGACAACCCTCACGGTTCCCCGTGGGCTCCGAGATGCCGCCAGCCGCCTCGCTCGCGAGCTGGGCACCACTGTGAATGACGCGATCGTGCGTCTCGCCGAGGAGGGAGCCGCGGCCCGCGAGCGCCAGCAGCGCATGGCGGCCTTGGCAGCCGAGCGCCGCAGCGTGGTCGAGAGCGTGAGTCCCGGCGATGAGCGTGCGTTCCCGTCGGCCGAGGAGCTGCCCTCGGCTGAGGAACTGCACGAGGCGATGCTCGCGGGTCGTCGCGAGCCTTGACGCCTGCCTGGGATACGACGCTCGTCTCCAGAATGTATCCCGGCGGGCGCCTGGAGGGTTACCTGTTGGACAGCGCTGCTGTGGGCGATCCGGTCGCCATCACCGCGCCCACCGTGATGGAGGTGGTTCGCGGTCTCCATGCGACGGCGGCAGACAACCCCAGGATGGCGTGCGCGCTGACGTGGTTCGTTCGGCTCGTCACCGGCGATGCGTTGCAGATCCTCTCGCTCGACCGGCCCGCGGCGATCCTCGCCGGGCGCCTGCGCGCCATGCATCCGGCGCCGCCCACCGGCGTCCGGCGCAAGGGCGTCAAGCCCGAGCAGCGCGCGGCGTGGGTGCTCGACATCCAAATCGCAGCCTGCGCGTGGGTTCACGGGCGCGAGATAGCCACCGAGAACCGCAGTGACTTCGAAACGCTGGGCGGACTCATCGCGAGGCTGTATCCGCACACGCCCACGCTCGCCGTCGTTGCGCCGCCTTCCTGCTGAATGCGTCTCAGAACACGGGCGTCTCCGAGTAGTCGCCGAACACCTGCTGCAGCGAGTCCACGATCTCGCCCTCCGAGGCGTGGGCGCGGGCGCAGGCGAGCAGCGGCTCCATCAGGTTGCGATCGGGGTGCGCCGCGTGCTCGCGCAGCGCGGCCAGGGCGCGCTCCACGGCCGCGCCGTCGCGCCGCGCGCGGGCGGCGTTCAGGCGGGCGATCTGCTTGCGTTCGAGCGCCGGGTCCACGCGCAGCGTGGGGATCGGCTCCTCGCCGGCGGCCACGTGACTGTTGACCCCCACCACGATCCGCTCGCCCGCGTCGATCTCCTGCTGCAACGCAAACGCCGCCTCCGCGATCTCCCGCTGGGGATAGTTCAACTTGACCGCTTCCACCATCCCGCCCAACTCATTTATTTTATTAAAATATTCGTACGCTCGCATTTCCATCCGATCGGTCAGCGCCTCCACGAAATACGAGCCTCCGAGGGGGTCCACGGTGTTGGTCACGCCGGTCTCGTGCGCGAGCATCTGCTGCGTGCGCAGGGCCACGGTCACCGCCTGCTCGGTCGGCAGCGCGAGCGCCTCGTCGTAGGAGTTCGTGTGCAGCGACTGCGTGCCGCCGAGGATCGCCGCGAGCGCCTCCACGGTCGTGCGCACGATGTTGTTCAGCGGCTGCTGCGCCGTCAGCGACACGCCCGCCGTCTGTGAGTGAAAGCGCATCTGCCACGAGCGCTCCTCCTTCGCGCCGAACGTCTCGCGCATCTCTTTCGCCCAGATGCGCCGCGCCGCGCGGTACTTCGCGATCTCCTCGAAGAAGTCGAGCTGCGCGTTGAAGAAGAACGACAGGCGCGGCGCGAACTCGTCCACGTCGAGCCCCCGCTCGAGCGCCTGCTCCACGTACGTGAGGCCGTCCTTCAGCGTGAACGCCAGCTCCTGCTGCGCCGTCGCGCCCGCCTCGCGGATGTGATAGCCGGAGATCGAGATCGGGTGCCAGCGCGGCATCTCGCGCGTGCACCACTCGATCATGTCGCCGCACAGGCGCATCGCCGGGTCGATCGGGAAGCACCACTCCTTCTGCGCGATGTACTCCTTCAGGATGTCCGCCTGGATCGTCCCCGACAGGCGCTCGCGGGGGATCGGCTCGCCGCCGAGGTGGGCGGGATCGCCACCCGCCCGGCCCGCGCCTGCGAGCTCGCCCGCACCGCCGCCCGCGAGTGCGCCGGGGTGGGCGGGACCCGATCCGCCGCCGCGCGACTCCGCCGCGGCCACGTAGAACGCCAGCATGATCGCCGCCGGCGCGTTGATCGTTATCGACACCGACACCTCGCCCACGTCTATCCCCGCGAACAGCGTCTGCATGTCATCGAGCGTGTCCACCGCCACGCCCTCGCGCCCCACCTCGCCGAGCGAGCGCGCGTTGTCCGAGTCGTGGCCCATCAGCGAGGGCATGTCGAACGCCGTCGACAGGCCCGTCTGCCCGTGCTCCAGCAGGTAGCGAAAGCGCGCGTTCGTCTCCTCGCTCGTGCCAAAGCCCGCGAACTGGCGCATCGTCCACAGCCGCCCGCGGTACATCGTCTTGTGGATCCCGCGCGTGAACGGGTAGGCGCCCGGCTCGCCGATCGGGTCCTCCGGGCCGCCCGCGCCCGCGCCCGGCGCGAGGTCGCCGGCCGTGTACAGTTCGCGCACCGGCTCCCCCGAGAGGGTGCGGAAGCTCGGTCCGTCTGGGCTGGGTGCCGGCGGGATCATGTCCGCCGGTTCGCCCGCCTGCCCGCGACGCTGGGGGGTGACTGCCATGTTGGGCTCATGCTACCCGGCCCGCAGCGACCACGTTGATCAGCTTGGCCAGGTTGGCTAGACTTCGGCCCATGTCCACCACGTACTCGATTGGTGAAGCCAAGACCCAGCTTTCCAAGCTCGTTCGCCAGGCTGAGCAAGGCGAGGAGGTCATTCTTCGCCGAGGCTCCCATCCTGTGGTCCGCCTTGTGGCTCTCACGGGCACGGACGCCACCGTCAAGCGAACCCCTGGACGCATGCGGGGTCGCCTGACCGTGCCGGATGACTTCGACGAGTGGCCCGAGGACATCGCAAGGGCGCTCGGCATCATCGAGTGACGCGCCTGCTCATCGACGCACACGCGCTGGTCTGGTGGCTGAACGGAGACAGCCGTCTCTCCGACCAGGCGCGCGAGGTGATCCAACGGGCGGAGGAGCCGCTCGTGGGCGCCGGCACCGTCACCGAGATCGCCATCAAGCAGTCGATCCGCAAGCTGCTAGTCGATGCCGAGTGGCCCGAGGAAGTCCAGGCCGACGGCATCCAGCTGCTCGGGATCGCCTGGCCGCACGTCGCGCACCTGCGAGATCTCCCGTTTGTGGAGATCAGCGGCCGCGTGCACCGCGACCCGTTCGACCGGCTGCTCGTCGCACAGGCGCTGACCGAGCGCATCCCGATCGTCACCCGCGATCCCGCAGTCGCCGCATACGGGGTCCCCGTGCTCTGGTAGCGCATCGAGCGAGCGCATCCGTCCAGGCGCGCGTCGTCGCTAGCGTGGGCGCTGCCATGCGCCAGGAGCTCAGCCGCCTGGTGGGCGCCGCGCACGTGCTCGACGCTCCGCCATCTTCGCCCTACAACCGCGACTGCTCGGGTCGCAGGGACGTCGCGGGCCATGCCGACGCGGTCGTGCTGCCGGGCAGCGCCGAGGAGGTCGCGGCGGTCGTGCGCTGGTGCTACGCCCACGACGTGCCGATCGTGCCCCGCGGCGGCGGCACCGGCCTCACCGGCGGCGCCGTGCCCACGCACGGCGGCGTGGTGCTCTCGCTCGAGCGCCTGCGCGGCGTGCGCGAGCTCGAGCCCGGCCTGTGGCGGCTGTTCGTGGAGGCGGGCGTGAGCACGCGCGACGTGCAGCGCCTCGCGCGCGAGAACGGGCTTTTGTTCGCCCCCGATCCGGGCGCCGCCGAGCAGTCGCAGATCGGCGGCAACGTCGCCACCAACGCGGGCGGCCCGCACGCGCTCAAGTACGGCGTCACCGGCGCGTGGGTCGCGGGGCTGGAGGCCGTGCTCGCCCCCGGCGAGCTCGTGCAGGTGGGTGGCTGGGCCGGCAAGGACGTGGCCGGCTACGACCTCAAGAGCCTGCTCGTCGGCTCCGAGGGCACGCTCGGCGTGATCACCGCCGTGCGCCTGCGGCTGCTGCCCGCGCCCGAGGCCGCGCTGCCGCTCGTCGTGTTCCTGCGCACGCGCGAGCAGGGCTGCGCTGCGATCGGCGAGGTGTTCGCCGCCGGGCTGCGCCCGTCGGTGCTCGACTTCATGGACCGGGAGACGCTGCGCG
>JASHYF010000311.1 GCA_030043235.1 Solirubrobacteraceae bacterium
TGGGTTCGGGGATGTAGGTCTTGCTGTACGGCGGCAGCACCTTGGTGGCCGGCGCGAGGGTCCTCTGCTGTTCGTGGATCCAAGCGTTGAACGCCGCCGCGGTCACGACTTTGCCTTCGTTTGTCATCGCGGCGTGCCAGATGCCGCACAGCTCAGCGCAGCGGACCTCGAAGGACTCGAGCTTCTTGGGCTTCACGAAGGCGATGTTCTCGACGCCGGGGTTCGCGTCGGCCTTGACGCCGAGCTTGTAGGCCCAGAAGGAGTGGACCACATCGAGTGAGGTGACCTGGAATTCGACGTACTTGTCCACGGGCAGCACGAGCTGATAGGTCTCCACGCCGCCGTAGGTGGGGTAGCGGTAGGTGAACAGCCACTGCTGGGCGATCACCTGCACGGGCAGCTTCGGCCCGCTCGGCTCAGTGAGCGGGCTCGGCCCGTTGCCCGAGCCATGGCCGTAGTGGGCCTCGAGTTCGTAGGTGCCGTAGGCGGCGAGCCCCAGCACCATCAGCGAGGTGACCACGATCCAGACCGCCTGCACGCGGGCGTTGCCGCGAATCGCCGGGCCTTCCAGCGCCCCCCCGCGTGGCTGGCGGAAGTACACGAGCGAGTACGCCAGGAAGGACAGCACGAGCATGAACACCGGCGTCGCCACGCCCGCGAGCACGGTCATGATCGTCTGCTGGCCCGCGGCTTCTTCGCTGCCCGTGCTCGGGCCCAGCAGGGGCCCCACCAGCAGGACGATCAAGGGCAGCGCGATGACCGAGGACACCAGCCACAGCGTGAGGAAGCGTCGCCAGTGGTTGGGTTCTGCCGCGCCGGCACCCGCCGCACCGACCGGGCCCGAGACGCCTTCTCCGCCCCCGGCCGGCTCAGACGACATCGATGAAGCCGTCCATATAGCCGAGGGTCTGCATCGGGCCGCCGTTGCCGTTGAGGAAGCCGGCGCCGCAGGGCACGAAGCACTGCCAGCGGTAGCGTCCCTTCTTGCCGGTGCGGAAGCTGAAGGTGATCGTGTTGTGCTCCTGCGTGGCCGGTTCGCACGGTCCTTCTCCGCAGAAGTTCTTGGCTTCTTCGTTGACGCCCGGGAGCGGCACGAACACGCCGAGTTCCGGGATCGCAAACGTGTGCGCGGGCTGTTCGGGCGCGACCGAGCTCACGGTCTTGCCGTTGATGGTCATCGTCCCGCCGACAGTGCCTCGAACCTCGGAGAAGAGCGGGTTGCGCAGTCCCGTCGGCGAGTCGAACTCGTACAGCGTCACGTGCACGACCGAGTTGGCGGGCACGGTGTAGATCGTGCTGTGCACCCACTGGCCGTGGCTGCGGACCAGATATGAGACCCAGTCCGGATCGCTGCCGTATTTGTGGCCGACGGCGGCGACGGTCTCGAGCGTGAGCTTTGTGCCACCGCCCGCGGAGGGAGGGTTGTACGCGGAGCTGACCGCCGTGGGGAAGCTCGTGGCCCAGTCGGAGACATAGAGCGCGATGAGGACGCCGAGGGCGACGACGGCCAGCGAAACCCCCACGACCTTCCTCGCGAACACGCTCACATCGTCCTCCGTCCTCATCGGCTGGCCGGACAGCTCAAGACTATACGCCGCTCCTGACGCGGGTCAAATCCCTTTTGGGCGGGCGCGCGAGCTCGCGCAGCTACACGGTCGGCGGTGAGGACCGGTGGGCCAGGTACCAAAGCTGGGAGATGCTTTCGTCCCAGCGTTCGCGTCCGTGCGCGAACTTGCTCCGATAGCTGGCGAGCGCGGCCGCGCTCGGCGCGCGCGCGTACGCCTGCAGGGCGGACATCGCGCTGGCCAGTTCGCCGGCCGCTTCCGTGGCTTCGGTCTCAGCCCGGGGCAGGTCTTCTTCTTCGGCGCCTTCTTCGCCGCCTTCGCCGCTTTTGGCGACGTTCCACTCGCTTGCCCGCACGGTGTCGCGGCGCGCCTGCGCGGCGGAGCGGGCGAGGCGTTCCAGCTGCGAGCCGCTTGGCGGGCTCGACAGCCGCGAGGCTTCGGCCGCGACCGCCTTCGTCGCCGCGGCGGCGCGCTTGGCCGTGATCGCGTGTTCGGTCAGAAACGCGGCGGCGTCCGTCTGGATGCTGCTCGAGGCGCATCCGCTCGAGGCGAGCATCGCCGCGGCGGCCATCGCGCCGAGGGGCCTGCGGAGCCGGCCGGCAGGCGTCAGCTCCACGTGACGTCCTCCCGCGCCACGCGCGCCGGGTTGCCCGCCACGAGTGCGCCGGCCGGCACGTCGCGCGTCACCACGGCGCCGGCCGCGATCACCGCGCCGTCGCCCACCGTCACGCCCTTCAGGACCATCGCCCCAGCGCCGATCCACACGTGCTCGCCGATCCGCAAAGGCGCGTCGCCGCTCGCGCGGCCTTCGAGGCCGTGGAAGTCGGCGTCCATCAGCAACACGCCCCACGCGATCGCGCAGCGAGCGCCGATCGACACGCTGGTCGTGCAGATCACGCGCGAGTCGCCATCGAAGTACGTGCGATCGCCGATCGTCACGCGCGCTCGCGGCCCGAGCAGGATCATCGTGCCGTCGCCGATGCGGGCGTCGCCCTCGAAGCGGAGCCTTGCGTCCTCGCCCAGCTCGATCACCGAGGCGAGTCCGCGTGCCACATAGCCGACGTACGTGGGCGCGTCGCCCATGCGCACGCGTCCGCCAATCGACAGCCGGGCGCCTGGCGCGCGGATGATGCGCGCGCGCAGGTTGCCCATCACGGGAAGGCGCCACGCGGGCTCCTCGGTGTGTCGTGAGAGCCACAGGCCGACGAGCGTCTTGCGCGTGCGCTTCGCGAGCTCGGCCGGCCCCGTCCTACGCATCGCCCGACCGTAGCGCATGCGTGCCGGCAGCCGTCAAGGCCGAGCCCCCGACGGCCCGTCGTGCGCGTCGCCCAAGACAGCGCGGGCGGCCCGCAGCCGTCAGGCGCCCGCTGCGAGCGCCGCGCGCGAGCTCAGGCGCACGTTCGGCTCCGCGCTCCTCGCCAGCACCTGCACGCTGTCGCCAAGGCGCACCGTCACGCCCGGCGTGTAAACGTGGTTGAGGTTCTGCGCGAAGAACACGCCCGTGTTCGACTCGTCGTATGCGTTCACTCCCTTGCGCGTGCGCAGAGCTCGGCGCACGGCCTTGCCCGTGACGGCAGTGTCCTGGTTCACGTCGGTGGTGACACAGCGGTCGGAGGCCTTCACCACGAACGCCGTGAGGGCTCCGATGCGTAGGTGGGTCCAGAAGTCCTCATCGTACGGCGGCAGACCATCCCCGTTGACCACTATGTTCGGGCGAAAGCGGTTCATCGGGACTGGCTCGTCCATCTCCGTGTTCAACCGCGCGAGCGACGGCTCAGTAGCCAACAGCATCGAGCTTCCGTCCGCGAATCCAACCTGGTTTGACGCTCCTTCTCGCCGGTAGAGTTCCTTGACGTAACGGGGCGCGTCAGTGCGAACGTGCAGGAGGCGATAGCGCCTGTTCTGCTTGTAGCTCGGCAAGAACGTGGTGAACCACTCGTTCAGATCCTCCCGCACGAGCTGACCTGCGACGGGCTTGCCGTGAACCGTCGCCATCACCAGCTTGGCGTCGTCGCGCTCTATCTCGAGTGGAACCTCCACGTCGTCCATCCCGGGCGCCGACAGCGCGATCGAGCGCTCGCCGATCGTGGGCACGACGAGCGCCAGCTCAGGGACCTTCCTCTGTGAAAGGAAATCGTCGTCGTCGTCCACGACCATGAAATCCCTGTCGAGCGCCAGCCCCGTGCTCGTCACGCGCGCCTCCTTCAATGCAACGCCCGCGCACGACTTGATCGGGTAGACGTTCAGGCCGGTTACCGTTATCGGATCCATACCCAGGCGATGTTACGCGCAGCGCCGGAGACGGAAGGTCGCACCTCGGTCTCCGGCGGCGCTCGTCACCGTGGTCGCTGGACTGCCCGTCACCGTGGTCGCTGGACTGCCGTCGCCGAGACCACCGTCGCCCCAGCCGGCGTGCCCGCGGCCACGCCACCCGGCATGCTCGCCGTCGCGCCGGCCGGCGCCGGCTGAAAGAGGCGGTCGCTCACGGGCACGTGGTGGTGATGCTCCTCCTCGCTCACCGCGACGTCGTGCGCGGAGGCCGCGAGCGCCCGCTCGAGATCACGCTGGATCGCAGGGAGCGTCTGCGGCTGGGTGCGGTGCATCTGGTAGAGGCGCGCGCCACCGAGCAGCATGAACACGAGGAACAGGTACGGGAACAGGTTCACCGGCCACGGCGGCGCCGGATAGAAGCTGCCCACGGTCGGCACCATCAGGCAGGCAAACGCGGCGATCGCGATCGCCACGTGCCGGCCGCGCAGCTCTCCGATCTTCTTCATGTAGAACGGCGCCGCGATGCTGACCATGAAGTACGCCAGCAGGAAGCCGAAGGCCGCGAGCGTGCCCGCGTCGTCGAAGATCGTGAGCGGGCTCGTGCCCGTGGCGTGCAGCACGATCGCGATCGTGAAGATGACCGCCCCGTAGGCGGCGAGCGCCATGTGCGGCGTCATGTTCCTGTGGTGCACCGCGTGCACGCGCCTCGGCAGGAAGCCGTGTCCGCCGAGCGGGAAGATGATGCGCGCGCCGGCGTTCAGGCAGGAGAGCGACAGCGAGAAGAAGCTCACCATCGCGCCGAGCGCGACCGGAACGTGGAAGAAGCTGACCTTGTACGCGCTCGCGATGTTCGTCAGCGGCGTGGCGAGCGCGCCCAGCGACACACCCATGTGGTGGGTCGCGAACACCTCGACGTAGCTCATGAACACCATGAACGTGCCCGTGATGAGGAGGCTGCAGATGACCGCGCGCGGCACGTTGCGAAGCGGCCGCTTGGCCTCGCTGCCGAGCGCCGTCGCGCTCTCGAAGCCGACGAGGCTGAAGATGCAGATGACGATCGCGAAGTCCATGCCCTTGAGGCTCACGCCCTTGAGCTCCAGCGGGGCGCTGTCCACGGACAGCCCGTGCTTGAACAGCACGACGGCCGCCAAGGACAGGATGCAGCTGACCGACAGGGCCTCGAGCGCGAGCGTCAAAAGCGAGGAGACGCGAATGTCCTTCCAGGCGATCGTCAGGCAGACCGCTCCGCTGATCGTGAAGAACAGGAACGGGGTGACGGTGCTGTGGACGCCGATTCCGCGCAGGAATTCCTGCGCGAAGATCGCAAAGCCGGCGAGCCCGGCCGTGGCGATGCCCCAGTAGGCCCAGATCAGCGCCCATCCGGAAAGCACCCCCGCCGCCGGGCCGAGTCCCCGCGCCGTGTATGCGTACATCGACCCCGCGGTTGCCGAGCGGCGGGCGAACTGATTGAGTCCCAGCACGACGAACAGCAGCATGATCGTGCCGAACAGGTACGCCGCCCACGTGCCCTGGCCGGAGTCGCCGAACGCCAGCGCGATGATCAGCACCGCGGTCATCGTCGGCGATATCACAGCCACCGACTGCGCGAGCAGCGTCGGAAAGCCGAGAGCATGTGGTCGCAGGCGAGGAGCGCTGTCACTCAAACGAGGACCGCCGTCACTCGCAGGAGGTTTTGTTGCAGCAGTGACGGACGAGACAGTGGTGCTGCTCATGGCGGGTCGACCCCCTTGTCGCGGATGGGTGGGCGCTCCGCAAGATAGGGACGGCTTCACCGTTTCACTACGTCCACGCGGCCGAGATTTGAACCTGGTGCGCTTGACAAATGGCCGAACCGATGGTGTCCTTGTGGCCAAGCGGCCAACGGTGAACCACATGGGTTGGACCCGCGGTCCAAACGGCTGCTGCGATTGTGCTACATGACACATCGGCCTTCTACTCGTGCGGTGTGACACATTGGCCGAAGCTCGTGCGATGTGACACATTGACCGAAGTTCGTGCGGTGTGACACATTGACCGAAGCTCGTGCGATAGCGCACATCGGCAGCGCCGTCGGCAAGAACTGTGAAAGCGATCGGTCGCGTGCGCCGCTCAGCTCGGTCGCTCGCGCGGCGGTGCGACGCGGCCGTCGAACGCTCGGGGCGTTTGGCGACGAGGAGCGCCAGCACGCCGAGGGCGCCGACCCGCCAGGCTCGAGAACCGATCCACCGGGCTCGAGTCCCCGTCCGCCACGCAAACCCGAGCCCTCCTCGGCGAGGAGTGCTGACGCACCCGTATCCCAAGACCCTGCGCTAGGTTTCCGAGGCTTTGAGGCTGAGCGCGGGACTGCTGCTCCACCGTGCGCCGCGCGGCGGCCTCGAAGTGATGCTCGTACACATGGGTGGCCCCTTCTGGCAGCGCAAGGACGCGGGCGCCTGGTCGATCCCGAAGGGCGAATACGCCGAGCCGGACGATCCACTCACGGCCGCCCGGCGCGAGTTCCGCGAGGAGACCGGGCTGAGCCCGCCGGACGGCGAGCCGCTCGATCTCGGAGCGCTGCGCCAGCCCGGCGGCAAGCTCATCCACGTGTGGGCACTGGAGGCGGACCTCGACGTGAGCAGAATCACGAGCAACACGTTTGCGCTCGAATGG